>CAZBIT010000118.1:0-7063 GCA_964491835.1 uncultured bacterium | reverse complement strand
TAAAAAGTAAATGTCGATATAAAGTTGATAAATTATAAAGAGATATATTTCCTAATAATTATATCATTCATAGATGATTAAGAAAGAATCGCTGTTTTTAATTTTTATATTATTCTTTTTTGCTACGGATAAGGCATTTTCTGATAAGGACCGATGGAGTTTTACGGGGGATTTGAGTTTAAAACCCGCTGAAACAATACGGTCTATAGCGATAAGTCCATTAGATTCAAATAAAATTTATGCAGGGAACGACACATCTATAATATTCAAATCAACAAATGGTGGGAGAACATGGAGTGTATTAAATGGAATACGATTGGGTATTGAAGGAACTACTAAGAATAAAAGGATAACTGGCATAATAATAGACCCTAAATACCCGGATACGTTATTTGCCGCTTCTGACAGTGGAGGAGTTTATAGAAGTTATAATGGAGGAGTAATTTGGACAAAAGTAGGTAAACCAGCATCGGGACTTTCCGATACAAACGTAGCATCAATTGTGATGAATCCCCAGAGCACTCAGATTCTTTACGTTAATGCCGATAGCGGCGTTTATAAAACGTTAGACCGAGGAGCCACCTGGTTCAGTGTTAATAATGGTCTTCAACAGGATAGTGTTAATGTTAACTATATTGCCATTGACCCTGTAAATCCAAATATACTCTATGTAGGGACATCCAACGGGAAGATATACAGAACGGAAAATTCTGGTAATAGTTGGTCTCTTGTAAGTCAATTAAGTGGTTCTCCAAACATTACAGCAATTATAGTTGACCCTAAAAAACCGAATCAGGTTTATTTAGGGACACAGAATCAAGGTGCTTATTTTAGTGTAAACAGGGGATTAACTTTCACAAATATAGTTTCTGGACTTCCTACTCCATACCCGGAAATAACTTCCGTTGCTATAGATACGACATCAATTACAAAAATATATGTTGGAACAAAATACCGTGGTGTTTATAAAAGACTTGAAACAGATACTTCGTGGACGGCTATTAACACAGGGCTGACGATTGGAGTAACTATTGTGCAGACGCTTGCTGTTAATCCCAGTAATCCAATATATATATATGCTGGCACACAAGGTGAGGGTATATTCGCATATACAGGAAACCGTGCTCCTATTTTGGAGGATATACCTGATAAAAGGATTACAGTTGGAAACACATTAGTTTTTGATGTAATTGCCACTGACCGTGATTCTGGAGAAACACAGACATTAGTTTATTCAGTGGATACGCTCGTTGCAAATCAAACTTTTGACCATCTATATGAGAGGAAATTCAGGTGGACACCCGATACATCTCAAGCAGGTTATGATACGGTAATATTTACTGTTATGGACCAGAGGGGTGGTGTTGACAGAGATACAGTTGTCATTAATGTTAATCGAAATCCGGTTTTGTCTTCAATTGCAAACAAAATTGTAAGTGAGGGAGATTCATTAAATATTCCATTATCAGCATACGACCCTGACGGTGATTCGGTGAATTATTTAGTTTCTACGATATATCCTTCCGGGCAGATAGCACAACTTCCCGAAGGCGCAACGTTCGGCACAAATGGCGTATTCAGATGGATTCCAAGTTATGATATTGTGAGTAAGGCACAAAAATCGGTTTATTATTATGTAACTTTTACCGCGACTGACAATTTGGGTGGTTCTAACTCTAAAACAGTCCAAATAAAAGTAAATGACAAAAATCGAGCACCTGCATTTGTTAACCTTCCTGATTCGAAGACAGTGAATGAAGGGGATGCCCTCGAATTTGAGGTCAAAGCACAAGACCTTGACCTCGATGTAATCGAATATCATACCGAAGGTCTTTCTAAGTTAAAAAGTGCAAGTTTTGATTCAATTTCATCTCATATATTTTCCTGGATTCCTTCATATACAGATAGCGGTTCATATAAAATGATTTTCATACTTAAGGACGAAAGAGGAGGAACTACAAGAGATACTGTAAATATAACAGTCGTTGATAAAAATCAACCTCCTGTTATAACGAATATTTCTGATACAACGATTTACGTAAATGTTAATGATAGTTTGATTTTTTATATTATTGGGGCAGATAATGATAATGATACATTGGTATATAATGTTTCTGGAATGCCCCCTTATGCAACTTATAGTAAAGTGGCAACTAATAAGTATAAATTCAGATGGATTCCGAATTATACCCAATTAGGAACATATTCTTTAAAATTTAATGTTCAGGATGGGAGAGGGAGTAGTAAAGCGATAAATGTCATTATCTTCGTAAATCATCGTCCTTCTTTCGGTGCGATTAGTGACAAAACTATTTTAGAAAGAGATAGTTTATATTTTACACTTTCTGCAATTGATTTAAATAGAGATACGTTATATTATAGCTGCGTAAATCCACCATCGGGTGCAGGGGTATCTACTCAAGACAGCATAAAGTTTGGCTGGCGTCCAACTTATTATCAGAGTGGTGTGTATTCTGTAAAATTTAAAGTTACCGATAAAAAGGGTGGAAATGATTCAGTTTTTGTCCAGATTAACGTAATTAACGTGAACCAGCGTCCCGTGATGACTCCCATTACAACAAAGGCAATTAATGCAGGAAAGAATCTTCAATTTCTTGTTAGGGCATCGGACCCCGATAATGATTCGTTAACGTATAGTGCATCAAATCTTCCTTCTAGTGCATCATTTGATTCTTCAACACAAACATTTACCTGGACGCCAATACAAAGTCAAGTAGGCACTTATAATGTAAAATTTAAAGCAACCGATAAATCGAGTGGAACCGATAGCACCATTGCAACGATAATTGTAACTGACCAGAATCTGCCACCAGAATTTACAGCAATAGAAAATAAAATTATTTATGAAAACGTGCGTTTGATTTTTGCGGTTGTGGCAAGTGACCCTAACCTTGATACCCTTCATTATAGTGTATTAGGAAGTTTACCGAGTGGAGCGGTATTTGATTCAGTTGTAACTCCTGCTCCCATTTTTATATGGACGCCTAATTATTTCCAGAGTGGTTCTTATACCGTTAGATTTACTGTAAGGGATACCAAGGGTCTAAAAGATACGGTTACAGTCAATATTGGTGTTCTTAATCTAAATCACAAGCCCGTGATAATTGCTCCATCGGATACATCTATTCGAGAGACACAATTACTCGTCATTTCTTTAAAAGTTAGTGACTCCGATAATGACCCAATAACGGTGAATGCCATAAATGTCCCTTCTGGCGCTGAATTTTTGCTTGAAGGTGGAATATATAAATTTAAGTGGACGCCAAATTTAATACAGCAAGGTGTGTATTCAGTATCTTTTTCTGCGGTTGATACCGCTGGTGGAAAGGACACTGTTACGACGGTTATAAATGTATTAAATTTCAATACTGCTCCGTTAAGTCCGAAGATCATATTCCCTAAGTTAGGTGAAGAGATGCTTCCAACATCTTACTTTGTGTGGGAAAGGTCTTATGACCCGAACGTTGAAGATACCGTTAAATATATTCTTGAAATAGACAATAATCGAAATTTCACAAGTGTGAAATTAAGGGAAGGTAAAATTATCCCAGTTATCTCGATGAGTAAAATTGCATTAGAATCCAACAGTTTGCAAAAGGTTGGCGAAGTTCAATCTGAAGAAAGCGTCGAGACAGTTTCAATTAGATTAAATGAACTTTCTGGATATAATTCTCTCGTTGACAATATGCGATATTACTGGCGAGTAAAGGCATTCGATACCGGCGGTGACAGTTCTTCATATACTTCGGGATTGGATAGTTTTGTTGTCAACTTTATAAATAATAATCCTAATCCTCCAACAAAAGGTTTTTCACCTTCTAATGGTAAATTTGTGATAGATTTAAATCCCGTGATAAGTTGGAATCCTGCCATTGACCCTGATGTAAGTGATAATTCAAGCAAATTAAAGTATTGGATTCAGTTGTCGAAAGATAGCACTTTCACCGTTTCAATTTTTTATCAGGATACAACAGATATGGGCATTAGTTCAATTATGGTGTCTGCTCAATTGGAAGATGAGCAAGCATGGTTTTATAGAATAAAAACAATTGATGACGAGAATGCTACTTCAATATGGTCTGGGATACAGAAATTTTATGTAAATAGTAAAAATAATCCGCCATCACAATTTGGTTTGGTATCACCACTCAATAAAGCATCTATTGACTCTCTTACTAAAGAAATTATTTTTAAATGGGAAAAATCATCTGACTCAGACCCATTATCTTCGATTTCATATACTATTGAAATATCTTCTGACACTTCTTTTAATGAAAGAAATATTATATACTATAAGAAAGATATACCCAGAGATTCGAATTCTGTTAAAGTTTCTACTTCATTATTTCAACAAAATGTTTATTACTGGCGTGTTGTTTCTATAGATAATAATGGTCTTATTACGTATAGCAATGAATACAGGAGTTTTATAATTGGGGTGGTTTCATCAGTTGAAGATGATAATATTGAAAATGAAATACCATCAAAGTTTTCGTTATTCCCGAATTATCCTAATCCTTTTAATACTGAAACTATTATCAGATATGATATTTGTCAAAGTGGTTTCGTTTCAATCAAGGTCTTCAATATTCTTGGACAAGAAATAGTAACGCTTATTGAGAAATTCCAGCAACCCGGTAAATATAGTATTAAATGGGATGGAAGAGATGGATTTGGAAGATTTGTCGCTTCGGGAGTTTATATATATGCTATATCTATTAGAAATTTTAATGTCTCAAAAAAGATGGTTTTTCTAAAATGACATTTTGAGTCATCTTTTCTGTTTAACTTCTCTAATTTTTCTCTGCATTTATAAAAAAAATAAATAAAAATCTTTGCAAAATTGATTTTTTTAATTATTTTTAATCTTAAGAGGTTAATGAGATTTTTATGTAATTGTAATTCTTTATTATAATAAACAGTTATAATAATTAGAAAAAAATTTTTGTTGAAAAAATTTTCTTTTATGAATGTATAATACAAATGCAATAAAAAAATTAGGAAGATTATTTTTAAATCCAAGCAGATATGAAAATATAAAATCCAGTTTGAAGGTTGGTGAACATTTTTCAGGCAAGGTTATACAAAAATATTCTGAGAATAAGTATCTTGTAAATATAAAAGGAGAAGAGGTAATTGCTGAATCTGAGAATATATTCAGAGAAGGGATTAGTTATAAGTTTGAAGTATTACGCTTGACACCAAAGATTGAATTAAAAATTTCCATACCCGACCTAAAAATTCTTGAAGGGAAAATAGAATTTTTAAATCAATTGAACCTTCAGCCATCTAAAATTAATTTTGCTATTCTGGACTTTTTCGTGAATAATGACTTACCTTTAAATTACAGGGGATTGTCATTTCTATCAACCATCCTTAATTCAATATATCCTTCGATAAAAAATGATAATGAAGTTGAGAAAAGGGTAAAATCCTCCATTTTTCTTCTTCAAAAAGGGATTCCAATAAAAAAGGAATTAATCGAGATAATTTCATATTACCTTTTTGGAAAGCCACAAATAGAAAACGAAATCTACGAATTGATATCTTTTTTGAAAAAAATTATTGAATCTGATATATTAAAAGAAAAAGATATTACTGAATCTTTGCTTTCAATGTTGGGAAAATTGACAATCAAATTTGATGACAATGATTTTAATTATTTGAAAGATTATTTCAAACTTATCGGGATGAATTACGAATCAAAATTATTAGAGTTAATAAATCAAGTTGATTATAAATTAGAGTTTCTTAAAATCTCAGGTATAAAGGGGAATCTGCTTCTTTTTCTTGGAATGCTTGAAGCGGAAAAAGAAAAATTTTTATGGGAAAGGGAATCTTATGAAATATTGAAAAGTACCGTAAAGAAGGTTTTGGATTATGTCGAATATATGCAAATTATGAATTATTATCAAAAGAAAGAACAATATGAATTTGATATAAATTATTATTATCTTATTTATGTATTATATGGAAATAAGATTTATCCAGTTGAAATAATATTGAAAGGCAAAAAAGAGAAAAAAAATATACCAAAAAAATTTGTGATTGCAATTTTTATTTTTATTGGTGAAAATTGTGTTGAGGTCATTTTAGAAATTTTTCAAAATGATATGAAAATAACATTTAAAACGGAAGATAAAAAATTTTTATTTTTTCTCGAAAAAATTGAAGAAGAATTAAAGGATGCGATTTGTTCACTTGGATTTAATGTGAAGAATATGTCGCTTAATAAAATTGATAATGTATTAAGTGACAGAGAAAATATCTTATTGATAAATGAAATGAAGAAGTCAAAAAAAATAGATGTATTTATATAGAGATTTTTTTTAAAAATATAATTAATAGAAAGGGAATAATATGAATTTATCAGAAGAAGAAAAAGAAGAATTAATGAGAATAGCGAAGGAATCCATTTATTGTGCAGTAAGAGGAGAAGAAATGCCAATAATTATGGTAACGAGTGAAAGGTTGAAAGAAAAGTGCGGGGCATTCGTTACTATTACTAAAGAAGGGAATTTGAGGGGTTGCATCGGCTACTCATTTCCAATTGCAAGTTTATATGAGGTAGTTAGTGAAGTTGCCCAATCCGCGGCACTCCATGACCCCAGATTTCCATCGTTGACTGAAGATGAACTCGATGACATTGAAATAGAAATTTCCGTTTTATCACAACTTGAAAATGTGAGCGATGTTTCAGAAATAGAAGTTGGGAAACACGGGCTTCTCATAGAAAGACGAGGGTATAAAGGGCTTTTACTCCCACAGGTTGCGATAGACCATAATTGGGATAGGATAAAATTCCTTGAACAAACCTGTTATAAAGCTGGATTAGATAAAAATGCATGGAAAGAAAAAGACACAATCATAAAAAAGTTTTCAGCAGAAATATTTGGTGAGAGAAAACACCCTGAATAGAATTTGACTTCCAAATATAATGTTTTCTGTAAATTTTATCAATAATCTCGTTTTTTATCCTTCCAATATAATTAAGTATTTATATTTGCATAATTAAGATTAATTGGACAAAAATTGCAGTTGA
>CAZBIT010000117.1:1972-7163 GCA_964491835.1 uncultured bacterium | reverse complement strand
TGGAGAAGAAGTTACATGGGATAAGATGTTGACTTCAGATGAGAAGTGGGAAGCAATGGTGGGTCTTACGAAGTTTGATAGGAAATAATAATGATAATAAGAAGAGGAATTGATGACAAAACCGAAACACAGATGAATGTAAAATGCAAAGATAGATGTGTCCACTATAAAAAGATTATTGACCTATTTGTATCCTATCAGAACATTCTAATATATAGTCACATTATTTAATTTACGTATTAAAGCATTCTTATCAAAAGTCCATTTATTGTCACCAATTAGTACAATCGATGCCATTTAATACCATCGCTAACACATATAGACACATTTTTTTATTTTTATTATTAATAAATAGGTAATTAAGTTATTTCCGACCTGAGTATTATATTATACTTGGAAAGGGAGAAAAATCACATAAATATATCGAAGGTAAAGAATGTCCTAAATAAGGTAGTGTTTATTTCTACCATATAATAGAATACACCAATTTATAACCTATTATGCTTGATTCTTTAATCAATTATTTTTACTTTAAAATCGAATACATTTTCACAGATTTTAAACTTATAAACAAAAACTATTAACTAATAGGGAGAATGAATGTTTTTGCCAGTGACTGCTGAAGAAATGTCAAAATTTGGATGGGATAAATTAGATATAATCCTGATTACCGGAGATGCTTATATAGATAGTCCATTTATTGGTGTTTCACTTATAGGAAAAGTTCTTTTCAATGCAGGATACAGAGTAGGTATAATTGCCCAGCCTGATATATACAGCGATAAAGATATAACCAGATTGGGAGAACCTGAACTTTTCTGGGGCATAACTTCAGGATGCGTAGATTCAATGGTAGCGAATTATACAGCATTGAAAAAAAGAAGAAAAAGCGACGATTTTACTCCGGGCGGAAAAAACACCAAAAGACCTGATAGAGCAGTCATAGTCTACTCAAACCTAATAAGACGGTATTTTAAAAATACAAAGCCGCTTGTTTTGGGGGGAATAGAAGCAAGTTTAAGAAGAATCGCACACTTTGATTACTGGAGTGATGAAATAAGAAGGTCGATTCTTTTCGATGCAAAGGCTGACATCCTGATTTACGGAATGGGTGAAAAAACAGTACTCGAACTTGCCGAATCATTGAAGAAAGGGAAAGATATACGTAATCTACGCGGGCTTTGTTATATCGCAAAAGAACCAGCCAAAAATTGTGTTGAATTGCCATCTTATGAAGAAGTAAAAAAAGATAAATTCAAATTTTCCCAAATGTTCGGGCTTTTTTATAAGAATTGTGACCCGCTCACTGCAAAAACCCTCTGCCAAAAGCAGAACACCCGATACTTGATTCAAAATCAACCGAACTTCTATTTGAACCAAAAAGAACTTGACGAAATATATGACCTCGATTATGAAAGAGATGTTCACTCTTTTGATAAAAAAGAAGGAGATGTAAAAGCATTAGAAACAATAAAATTTTCTATTACATCACACAGGGGCTGTTACGGGGAATGCAACTTTTGTTCAATAGCAGTACATCAGGGTAAGACCGTAAGAGAGAGAAGCGAAAACTCTATACTGAAAGAAGCTCAAAAATTATCAAAACTCCCGGATTTTAAAGGCTATATTTTAGATGTCGGTGGTCCAACAGCCAATATGTATGGATTTGAGTGTAAAAAATTGACAGAAAAAGGGGCCTGTAAAGACAAAAAATGTATTTATCCGGAAATTTGTAAAAATTTAAAGGTAAATCACAAAAAGCAGATTGAACTTTTGCGGAAAATAAGAAAATTAAAAGGAATAAAAAAAGTTTTTATAGCCTCCGGAATAAGATATGACCTTATATTATGCGATAAGGAATTTGGAAATATTTACTTGAAAGAATTAATTGAACACCACATATCAGGTCAACTTAAAATTGCACCGGAACATACTGTAGAAAACGTCCTGAAAAGGATGGGTAAATCAAGTAGTGATAAATTAATCCAGTTTAAAAATGAATTTTACCGGATTAATAAAAAAATCGGTAAAAGGCAGTTTCTTACCTATTATCTGATAGCCGCTCACCCGGGTTGTGAAATGAAAGATATGAAAGACCTGAAAAAATTTGTTAAACTTGAGTTAAAGATAATACCGGAACAGATTCAGATATTCACACCCACACCTTCAACATATTCCACGCTGATGTATTATACAGAAATTGACCCATTTACAGGCGAGAAAATCTTTGTTGAAAAAGATAACAGAAAAAAAGAACTTCAAAAGAAAGTGATTATTTAATCCTAATAATTCATAAAATTATTTATTCAGAAACTGCTGAAAAAGTAGATTATGAATTAAAATAAGATAAAAGATATTTCGTTTTACAATGTCATTAATCCATATTAAACATAAATAAAAGAATGCTTCGCCCTTACAAATCTTATGAATAATATTAAACAAAATTAGTTATATCCCTAATTTTTTAAAATACAAAAAATAACTTGAAATAGTAAATTCTAAATATTAATATTAAGTTTAAAGTAAATTATTATTACGAAAAGAGGTTGTTCAATATGACCAGTAAAGATTCTTTATTAAAAAGATTATTCAGGATTATTACTAATATAATTAAAACTATATGGAGTGACCTTAGTAGTGGTGATTTAATAAGCACTTTACAAAAGGACCTGAAGAGTATTTACCAATTTTATCTTGACGATGAAACCCGCTCCAGATTATCCGCAATGAAGCGTTTCAGGAGATGGGTTTATTTGACGGTTTTGGTGCTAAAAAGCGTAATCCTCAAACTCACCCCAACCCGACGTGTCCTGTTATTGCTCAGCATCCTAATGATTTACTTTGGCAGTCGTTCTGAACAAAACAGTTATTTGCAACTTGGATTTCTGATTCTTCTCTTTATTTTAATTTTCGAATTGAAAGATAAGTTGCTCGCCTTTGATGAACTTGCTGAGGCACGTAATCTGCAACTTTCAATGCTACCAAAAACCTTTCCTGAACATCCCAATATTGATATTGCTTTCTACATGAAAACAGCGAATACTGTAGGCGGAGATTATTATGATTTTCGGGAAACGGATGATGGCACTCTTATTATTGTTATTGGTGATGCCACCGGACATTCTATGAAAGCCGGTGTTATAGTTACTGCTATGAAAAGTTTATTTGGCGCTATTGGTTCTAATCCTGACATTTCTGCCTTTTTTAATAGTTGCACAAAAATTTTTAAGGGCATGAATCTTGGTTATTTGTATATGTCATTGACTCTAATAAGAATCAAAAATCACCTATTGACTGCATCCATAGCAGGTATGCCTCCAATTTTATTGTATAAATCAAAATCCAAAACGATTGAAGAAATCAGCGAGGGTGGAGTGCCTTTAGGATTTATTGAATGCCAATATAAAAAAACAGACATAGAACTTGAACCGGGAGACACAATTCTGCTTATGTCAGACGGCTTTCCAGAACTATTAAATGACAAAGAAGAAATGCTTGATTACCCCAAGATAAAAGAATACTTTAAAGAAGCTGTTCACCGGTCTCCCGATGAAATAATTTCACGACTATCCAATGCCGCAGAGAAATGGAGAAATAATATACCTCAAGAGGATGATATAGCTATTGTAGTTCTGCAGGCAAAATAGGGTTGCGAATCTTAAAAAAATCATAAAAATGAGAAAATTATTATGAAAAAATCTTTATTTCTTTTGCTGACGAATATAACTTTTGCCGTCATAATTATCATTTCTGTACTCTTTTTTACGGACCTGATTGCCCAACAACAAAAAACTAACGACGTCCTTTATGCAGGCGCCGCTGTTGTCGATATTACGCCGGATTTGCCTGTTCAGATGGGTGGGTATGCCTCACGCACAGAACTTTCCGATGGTATATATGACAGAATGATTGCAAGGATAATCACGTTTGAAAACAGCGGTAAAAGGTTGGTTTTTGTTTCCTGTGACATCTGGGATTTCAGGGGAGACGCCATATTCAAATACTTCCAGCAACCCATAATGAAAGAATTTAATCTCAATGAAAACGAACTGTTTCTTTGTGCAACCCATTCCCACAGCACTCCTACTCTTGGGGTTGACAAAGAAACCTCTCATCCGAACAACCTGAAATATACTGAAAGTTTGAGAGGTAAACTCATAAAAACAATTCGCGAATCTTTTAATAATATGAGCCCTGTCAGTATCGGCGTCGGAATCGGCTATTCCCCAATCGGCGTAAACAGGCGTGAAACAACTCCCAGTGGCACAATTCGATTGGGTAGAAGTCCCTATGGTGCTGTGGATAAAGAAGTACTGGTTATGAAACTTGTAAATCCCGATGGTTCAAATGTTGCTTCGCTGATTAATTTTGGCTGTCATGCCACCGTCTTTGGAGCTAACAATTTAAAAATCAGCAGTGATGTTCTTGGAAGCGCTGAAAAATTTGTCGAAAAAATTATTGGAAAAGGAATCATCGCTCCTCTCTTCACGGGTGCATCTGGCGATATCAATCCCTGGCTTAATATCCCACGAAAATTTAACACCCAACCCGGCTGGATACCCGAAACAGAACTTTTAGGTACAATGTTAGGGACAGAAGTAGTCAACATTTTTAGGAACATTAATACATTATCCTCTGGTGGTAAAATTAATTCAGTTTTTAAAATTGTTGATGTCCCCGGCAAAGTTCAGGGTGACCCCGTTTATAAAGAAACAAATCTTAAAGAAACTGTTAATGTAACAGCCGCTCGAATAGGTGATATCGCATTTATAGGTTATAATGTCGAAATGCTTACTGAAATTGGTATGGCTGTAAAAAACTTTTCTCCATTCAAATACACATTCATCATTACTCACTGCAACGGCTACAATAACTATCTTCCGCCAAAGCATCTCTTTAAGGAAGGAGGTTATGAAATTATGAGAAGCTCATTCTCACCCGATGCTGCTGATATTGTTGTCAAAGAATCACTAAAAATACTCTATGGACTCTGATTTTATTCTGTACTATATGTATTTTTATAAACTAAACTTATATATAAAACTGACGAAAAATAAAAAAAATAATTAAATTAGTGTTATATAAAAAGTAGGGGCAATCCTTGCGGTTGCCCTATGATTTGTGAGAGGTTCCCCAATAGAAAAGAGTTTAATTACAAGACGAAGATTTTTAGGGAAAGGTGGTAAGACAT
>CAZBIT010000117.1:0-1872 GCA_964491835.1 uncultured bacterium | reverse complement strand
ATAGAAAAGAGTTTAATTACAAGACGAAGATTTTTAGGGAAAGGTGGTAAGACATTCTTTATTGGTGTTGGTTTAATATATTTCAAAGGCTCAAGGATATTTTCTGGTGAATCAAGTGCATTACCTAAAACTATATGCGTTGAAAATGCATTGAACAGCAGAACTTCTGCTACAATAGTGGGTGGTGGAAACCATTATTGTAAATCTGCATCTGGAAAGAGACTGGATAAAAATACTATTAGAGATGTATTGTGGTCGGCATCAAAAATATATGATTTTTGTCCCGAAATAAAACTTAAAAATTATGCTTTTACTCCTTATGGCAATTATCTCTATAATCCTATAAATGACAGGTTGGATGATTTTACCGGTAATATTGGAGATGCTTATGTTCCAGATGAAAAAGATGGAGGAATAAACGTCTTTCAGACGTTAGAAGGAGTAGATATTAAAAAGATTAATGAATCACCGCACTTTGATGCGATATACAAACTTGGCAGTTCATATATGTCTCTTGAACTTATTTGTGCCGGATATTATCCTTTGCCTCTTGCTACCTGCAACTGGGGCAGTAGTAAAAGGTCAAAAAGTGGTCCATATAGTTATATTATTGATAATCCAAAAGAAATCAATTTTGAAAATCTGCCGGTAGTAATTAAAG
This sequence comes from uncultured bacterium, assembly GCA_964491835.1. Classification (GTDB taxonomy): domain Bacteria; phylum SM23-31; class SM23-31; order JAUVVT01; family JAUVVT01; genus CAZBIT01. The sequence continues at coordinate 1,211 of CAZBIT010000117.1, read as the reverse complement.
CTCCTTCATGGAATGGAGACAGCTACTATGCGCCTGGCATACATCCGAATTGGGACGAAGATCCATTATATGGAACGCCATATGTTAAATCAAATATTTTTATATCTGAAGCAATTGCAAATTTCTCTTTTTCAGAAAGAATATCCTCAAAACCTCTTTCTAATAAAGATTTAAGTCAGTTTATGTTTGGGTGCTGCGGTTCTACATATCATGATTTTCCAAAGAATCCAAACAGGTTAATCGGAACATGCTATCCTAGTTCAACAGGTAGTTATTATATTAGAACAGATGATGCAAAAGGACTTGCTTATGTTATAAATTCAGATGGATTATTGAAATACTTAAGCATTACTGAAAATAACCTTCCTACAAGTTCATTTAAGATGGTTGTAAAAGATTCAAAATTAAAGACAAGATTGGAAAAAGCTTTAAATATTAAGAACGATTTTTCACCACTATATGTTTTGTTTAATGATTATAAGTCGGTTTGGACTAATGATGAAATAGGTTCCTGGGCAGAAATTACAGAAGCAGCTTCTGCTGAATTCTGTTTAAGAATGCAAGTATATTCTATGAATCTTGCTATGAAAACATTTATTTTAAATACAGTTGAAAAGAGGAAAAATGTTAAAAATACATCCGATGCTTTTGTTTCACCTCTTGTAGTATCTGCTGTAGGATATAAAGATTAATAGAAACATTTCACTAAAAAAATAAACATTGTTTAAAAATATCCTCTGATTTTATAAAACAGGGAATATTTTTTTTAGTTTTAACATTATGTGGTATTAATTATTTTTGTACACACAAGGTAGAAGGTATCCTATAGTAGAGATAAATAGGATGTATGAGAGGGATTTGTAGTTTGATAGAAAAAAAGGATTTCTCTTTTAGGATAATTTTTTTATATTAAAAAAACCAATGATTAAAAATATAAATTTATTATTTTAATAAAAATAAATTTTCTTATAAAATAATTCCCTAAAAAAAGAGAAGAAAAATGAAAAAAATGACTTCAAAAAATAAGCCAAGACATATTTTTACAATTAAAAAACGGATACCATTAATTATATTGATATTCATACTATTACTCATCTTTACAAGGTCTGAAAAGTTACATCCTCAAACAGATATTGAAAAACGCAAGGAATTTTTAAACAAATTAATACCACTCCTGACTCTTGAAAACGATGAAAAAGGGGCTGACCCAA
>CAZBIT010000116.1:0-7184 GCA_964491835.1 uncultured bacterium | reverse complement strand
TCGATGCACGAAGTTGGTTTCTTCTATGAATAATGGTTACTTTTGAAGCAAACTTTGTCAGAAAGAGTGCCTCCTCAATGGCGGTATCTCCTCCCCCGACGACAAAAACTTCTTTATTTTTGAAGAAGAATCCATCACAGGTAGCACACGCGGATACACCAAATCCCATAAGTTTTTTTTCTGATTCGAGTCCTAAAAGGTTTGCAGAAGCACCTGTGGCAATGATTAGTGAATCCGATTTATAATATTCATCATTTACTTTTATAATAAAGGGTCGAACTTCAAGTTCAACTTCTTCAACTTCGCCTGATAAAAATTTCGTTCCAAATCTTTCTGCCTGTTTTCTCATTTCTGCCATAAGTTGAGGACCCTGAATTCCTTCAGAAAATCCCGGGAAATTTTCCACATCTGTTGTAATTGTTAATTGCCCTCCCGGCTGATTTCCTTCAATTAATAATGGATTTAGATTTGCTCTTGAAGTATAAATTGCTGCTGTTAGCCCAGCGCATCCTGAACCTATTATGATGACTTTATAGTGGGCATCTTCCATATTTCAGATTTTAATATTGTTTAAGATTAGGGATTCTTTGACATTTAGAATTTTAATTATTTTATTACTTATTTTTGAGGCAGATAAACCTACCGTATCAAGGAGTTTTTCTCTTGAACCGTGGGTTATAAATTCATCCTTTATGCCAAATATGTAAAGATTATTTATATTAAAATTTTGCTCAATAAAATATCGGGAAATTATACTGCCAAATCCTCCAATAATGGAATTTTCTTCGAGAGTAATTATATATTTATAATTTTTAACTATTTCAGAAAGCATTTCTTTATCGAAAGGTTTGATAAATCTGCAATTAACTATAGTGGGTTTTATACTATTTTTTGATAATAATTCCGCAACTTCTTTTGCGGTGTTGACCATTGAGCCGACTGAAAGTATGGCAATTTCATCTCCGTCTAATATTTTTTCCCAGGAGCCGATGTTAATAATTTTGGGTTTGTGTAATGGGTCATAATTAAGTGAATAATCTTTTGGATATCGCACTGCAAATGGCAGTTTATCTTGTTCAAATGCCGTATAAAGAAGGTCAACAAGTTCATTTCCATCTTTTGGAGCAGAAATAATTATATTAGGAGCGACGCTTAAATACGAAATGTCATAACAGCCGTGATGAGTAGGTCCATCTTCTCCAGATAATCCTGCTCTATCTATTGCGAAAACAACAGGTAAAGATTGAAGAGAAACGTCGTGGATTATTTGGTCAAATGCCCTTTGTAAAAATGTTGAATAAACCGCAAAAACTGGTCTTAAACCTTCTGTGCAGAGACCAGCAGAGAAAGTTACCGCATGAGATTCAGCAATTCCTACGTCGAAAAATCTATTTTTGAATTTTTTACTAAAAGAGATAAGTCCAACTCCTTCTGCCATTGCTGCCGTTACGGCACATACTTTTTCATTTTTTTCTGCAATTCTGACTATAGTATCGCTAAAAACTTTTGAATAAGATGGAGCATCGATTTTATTGTTATTATTTGGTGGGGGTGAAACGCCATGAAACTTACAGGGGTCTTCTTCTGCAGAACTGTGTCCTTTTCCTTTTTGAGTAATAACGTGTAAAACGAGGGGACCTTTCATTTCTTTTGCTCTACGTAAAAAGGATATTAGTTCATCAAGGTCGTGACCGTCAATTGGTCCGATATATTTAAAACCTAAGTTTTCAAACCACATTCCTGGCACTATTAATCTTTTTAAACTTTCCTCTATTCTCTGAACAAGAAGTCGAATTTTGTCTGTGACTTTTGGGATTTTTGCGGTTAGGTCCCATACTTCGCTTTTAATTCTATTAAATAAGGGGTCAGTTTTGATGCTGGCAAGATAGCGGGACATAGCACCTACGTTTGGTGAAATTGACATCCTGTTGTCATTTAATATAACTGTAATATCCTTTCCAAGCATTCCTGTATTATTCAATCCTTCAAACGTTAGTCCCCCAGTAATTCCTCCGTCACCAACTATGGCAACTACCCTATAATCTTCGTTGTTCAGGTCTCTTGCGGTGGCAATTCCAATAGCGGCGGATATTGCGGTACTTGCATGACCTGCTCCAAAAACGTCGTATTCGCTTTCGTCCCTTTTTAAAAAACCACTTATTCCGCCGAATTGTCGAATCGTCTTCAGTGCTTCCCTTCTGCCTGTAATGATTTTATGAACATATCCCTGATGTCCGATGTCCCAAACAATTTTATCTTTTGGTGTATCATAAACATAATGAATAGAAATAGTTAATTCCACAGCCCCTAAACTTGAAGCAAAATGTCCACCCGTAGTAGGAATGATGGATATTAGGTATTCTCTTATCTCAGAACATAATAATTTTAGTTCATCAATACTTAGATTTTTTAGGTCAGAAGGATTGTTTATTGATTGTAGAATTTCCATTATTGTATTTTCCACTCATTTGAAAAATTACACAATATTTAATATTTTGGTTTATTTAAGTTAAATAAAATTTTAATGTTTTTCAAGTAATATTAAAAAGTTCTTTTGAAATGATAAGTTTGTATTTTATTTTTTAATGTCAATTTGAATTTTTTGTAATATGGAGACAATGGTATTAAAGCCTTGTGGAGGTTCGTCTTTTGGATCGGTGCGTGCTATAACCGATTTGGTGAAATAATAGTCAGAATATATTACTTCGAGAGTCAGTTGGTCTGCAACTGCACCTGAAGTTCCATATTGACTTTTCATTGAAACGAAATTATTATCGTAAATTGCAGAAACTATTTCATCGATTTTTTCTTGCTCGATTTTTTTTGTGTATGTTGAATCGGTTCTATCTTTGAAAGATACGACACTGTTTAAATCGATATTTATAATGTTATTGACACCTGCTATTCCGCCAAACTCCTTATAGATTAAACTTCGGAATCCCTTTTTTTCTGATATTGAAACGGGATTTTTTGAGCAAAAAAACAGAAATAAAAATATAAAGAAGTATATTAATAAACTTTTGTTTTTCATCTTTTTACTCGCTAATATGCTTTTTATTATAATATAATCAAATAATCTTTTGAGTAAAATAAAAATATTTAAGGATTGAATTAATTAAAAAATGGATTAATAAATGGGGAATTTTTGTATAAATAAGTTTGTTTTTATATAAGCAAATTTTACTTGATTTAACTTTGACTTTTAAATAAATTGTTATATAAATATAAAATTATATTTTATGCAGGATGCGATGAGATTGACAATAATTTTTATTATATTTTATTTATTATCCTGTTTCAACTTTCTATTTTCATTTCAAAAGAATATCCAATTTTCTGATCAAACTCCTTCTGATTCTACAAAAATTTTATTGAAGGACAATAAAAGTGATTACGATTTTATAGAAATTATAAAAGAGGGAAACTTTTATTTTGATAATGGTCTTTACGATGATGCGATAAAGAAGTTTGAGGAAGCAAATAAAATTAAAGAAACCTCCAATGCATATAGAGGATTGGGATTAGCATATTTTGAAAGAGCAAAAGAAATCAGTCAAATGATGACAACCCCTTTTCGTGCGATGAGGAAAATTAAATTTTTTGAATCATCCGTGGAGAATTTTTTAAAAGGATTGAAAATCGAACCAAATAGTTTGGAGATTAGGTATCATCTTGCAGAAGCATTTATTTTTAGAGACCACCCCGAAACGTATGAACTTGCAAAAACCTTGCTAAATCAAATTATACAAGTAGATAAAAAATATAGAGATGCTCTTATTCTTTTAAGCGTTGTTTATCGTTATCTCAAACAACCGGAAAAATCACAAGAAATGTTAGAGGAATATATTAAAATTAAAGAGGAAAATTCAAGAGCACTTTATTATCTTTCACAGTTGGCTATTGAAAATGGAAATTATAGAGAGGCAGAAAAGTATCTTATGACTTCTCTCGATAGGTTAAAAGATGAAAGTGCAGTTGCCGAAATTCTTGAAAATATAGAACCACTTTTTACTGAAAAGGATAAAACGGAGTATCAGGAGTCAAAAGATAAGGGCAAATTTTTTAAGAAGTTCTGGATAGAAAAAGACCCTGAACCAGAAACAAGCGTTAATGAAAGATTGATTGAGCATTTTAGAAGAGTGGCTTTTGCGAATAAAAATTTCACCACTTCAAGTATTCATGGAAAATATGACGACCGTGGAAAAATATATATAAAATATGGAGAACCAGATTCGAAATACATAAGTGGTGGGTCAATGAATATATATTCTAATGAGTCGTGGATGTATTACTGGCAGGTGGGTAATTATAAAGATGGTATGTTTTTTGACTTTGCAAATAAAGGAGGAGAGGGTTTTGTATTGATTGGTGACCTTAGAGAGGCTACTTATGGTGAAGGTATGAATGAATTAACATATCGCGACCTTTATGTAGAAAGGGTTGAACTTGATGAGAAACATTATGGCAGAGTTGCAAGGGCCAAAGATGAAATAATGCTTCTTAATGAAATTATTGATTTTAGAGATAGAAAAGATATTATGAATAAAAGTATTCCACAGGAAGCATTTCTTTATTATTTAGATTCAAGACCATTGGATATCAGAATTTCATCCACTTCATTCAGAGGAACGAATGGAAGCACGAGATATGAATTGTATTATTCTATACCTATTGAGGAGTTAAAATTTGAGGAGGACGCTAAAAACATTAAAAGTAAACTGAGCGAATTAGTTTTAGTGAAAAACCTTGATAATGAAAGGGTTTTTCAGAATAATCGTGAGTATGATATAATTTATGATAAGAATAAAAAGAAGGGAAAATCTTTATATATTGGCCAGGTAAATATGGAAATTTCTCCACAAAACAAAGAAAACCTTGCTTATTTAAAACTAAAAAGTGAATTAAGTCAAAGACTCGGGCTTGCGTATCATGAACTGCGAAACAGAAATTATACAGACACAACGCTTATGATAAGTGACATTGAATTTTCTTACGATATTACCCCTGCTAAAGAAAAGGATGAATTTACAAAAAATGGACTTAGAATAATTCCTCATACCGGAGAAGTATTGAATAAAAAAGAGAATATTTTTATTTATTTTGAACTTTATAATCTTGACATTGATACTGATGTGGGTGGACAATATATTATTGATTATATAGTTCAAAAGAGAAGTCCAGCGGATTTGAAAAAACAGAAATATTATGACACTTTTGGAAATGAAATAGTAAACAAAAGAGTGGGGAAAAAGGAGATGATTACAACCTCAAGAATAGAAAAAACGAAACTGAATAATACCTTTAACTACCTATCAGTTGATATGAGAGGACTTTCCGATGGTGTATATGATTTAACTATTAAAGTAACCGACCTCGTATCCAAAAAATCTGCTTCATCGGAATATGCATTTGTTTTAGTGGAAGAATGAGTTGATTTTTTCAATAGTTAAACTTAAATCCACAATAAATCGACCTTCCTGGAGTTCCAAATCCAAATATTTCCTCATATTTTGCATTGTTAAGATTTTCCAAACGGCTAAAGAATTGAATACTTTTTGCGATACTATAAATTGCTGTTAGGTTGATTTTTATATATTTTTCTAGAGTTTTTTTTGATGCAGGAAATGTTGAAAAGTCCAAATCATATCTTCTGCCAATTAAAAGAATATTTAAATTAAAATTAAATTTGTTTATTCCATTATAATTAACATTTATACCCCCTTTATTCTTTGCACGCCTGAGTAGTTCTTCACCTGTTGATTTATCCTTGGTTTTTAAGTAAGTGTAAGATGCATTTATATTTAATAATGGTAAAAGATTGAATGCCGTCTCGAATTCTACTCCTTGAGTTTTGGCTTCTCCTATGTTTATATATTTAAATAAACTGCTTGAGAAATCAACCATATCTGTGAAATCGTTATTAAAGTAAGCGGTTGAAAGGAAAATATTTCCATTATGAAGATACTGTTCAATACCAAAGTCAAATCCTTTTACTTTTTCTGGTTTTAAGTTTACGTCCCCAAATTGAGAATATAATTGATATAATGAAGGGGCTTTAAATCCCGTTGAATATGAGGAACGAAGTTTTGTGTTTGATTTATCTATAAGAAATACTGGAGCTATCTGAATAGTCGTTGCCGAACCAAATATGTTATGTTTATCGTATCTGATGCCAATTGTGGGTAGAAAGGTGTTTTTAATGTTAACATTGTCTTGAAAATATAAACCGAAAATATTTGTCTCTTTATTAGGAAATAATGTTTCATATTTCCCCCACATACTTTCCGAGTAATATCTCGTGTCACCTTTTTCTTTTTCAAATTCAACTCCGAAAACGAGTGAATTCATTCTATTTACGAAAATGTTATTCTGTATATCAAAAGTGAAAAGTTTACTTTTATAATTACTATCGATAAATTCATCCGGGTGGTCAATATCATAATCATTTAAATAATCACGTTTATTGTTTATAAAAGAAAATGAATATATTTGTGTCCATCTTTTATTAAACGAATTAACTTTAAACTGGTTTTTAATATAAAGTTCTTTTCCTTTTGCTTTATAATTAGGGTCATCGCCAAACGTCCCTCCAAAATTGTCAAGGTCTGTTTTAGAATTTATGTAATGGAAAATAAAATCATAACTTGTATTTTCAAATAAATTTAAACCGGCTTTTCCAGAAATGATTGTATTTTGATAACCATCTTTTTCCGAGTTTCCATATTTTTCACCAGCAGAAGAAAATCCTTCAATATCAAGTTTGGATAAGGAAAGAGAATAATTAAAATTGTTGAATTTTCCGCTGGTTTGTAAATTTTCTTTATAAGTTCCAAATGAACCTGCTTCGCCAGATATAGTAAAGGAAGGTTTTTTAATACCTGTCTTCGTTATAATGTTTATAACGCCACCAATTGCGTCCGAACCGTATAATGTGCTACTTGGACCTTTTATTATTTCGATTTGTTTAATGTCATTGGTGATGAGATGCCCAAAATCGTAAGACCTGCCCGGTGAGATTGGGTCGTTCATTTCAACTCCGTCTATCATAACGAGTGTATGTTCGGATTTTGCTCCACGAATGAATACGGAACTTGGTTGTCCTGTCCCACCATTTTGTGTTACATCTAAACCTGGAATATCCTTCAATATGTCTATTATTGAGATTTTCTTCTGATGTTCGATAT
>CAZBIT010000115.1:0-7205 GCA_964491835.1 uncultured bacterium | reverse complement strand
ACCAAATTAGTTTTCCACGTTTATCAGCACGGAATTGCATTGCAGGATTGACAATGCCTATTTGTCCTTCAAAAAATGGTATAGCAGACATAAACCAGTTTTTCCTCATTATTGGTATAGTTGTAAACATAGAACTCCCTTCAAAGTTGTCAAGGTCGGCTGAACCATTAATGTCACCTGTACCACCAATATTAATTGTGTTAGGGTTAGGAAGAACTTGACCCAACTCACCTTCAAACAAAAGTTTTGAAGGAACATTTGTATCAATAAAGGGGAGAAAATCGATTGCTTTCGTAATTATTGATGGCTCGATATTAAATCTTGTATTAACATCCCATACAAAATTTTTTGTTGGCTCTTGTCCAATTCTTACTCTTTGCTCCAATAATTTTTCACTAAGCACAAGACCAGTAAATCCTATAAAACTTTCATCAGTAAGATGATATTCACTTCGCATTCCAAGTAGCGTTTTTTTATCAAGTTGAAACATCTCACCATTTTCATACTTAATGTCAAGGTCTGCACCAGGTCTCAATGCCATTTCATTTAAAATTTGCATCCTCCCCGTATTATAGTCAATCTCATAATCTTTTCCTTTAACAAGTGGCATACCACCAAGTGAAACCTCTTCACTCCCCGGAAGAAGATTAAATCCAAGGTCATAACTTGCACTTGCACTTGAAAGCTTCACTTCTATATCAAACTTACTTATTTTTGTATATTGAGACGGATTGATAAAAAGCGTGTCATAAAGAGCAGGACTTCGTCTATCATCTTTAAGAATTGTTTTACCCTCAGGGGCAAATGGTCTTTTATCTGGGAAAAATAATTCTCCACGATAAAAATTAAATAGGTTAGAATTATTAACATCTACTTTATCATCTGGTCGTGGTTCTCCCGTTTCGGTTAAATTGTCAAGATTAAATACCCTAAGATAATTTTCGCCGCCGGGTTGTATCTTTTCCCTTGCATTGGTTCTGTTATCAACTATGCTTATTTCAAGACTTTTGGGGTCCAAATTCCACTGCCCCAAATAATAAACGTTCTTCCATTCCAAATTCCAGACCTTATCACTTGGGCGTGGGTCGTCAGCTCTTATCATTTTCAATATAAGAACTTCACCGGGTTGAGGTATAAGCGTTCCTTGCATTTTCCCTCTTAGCGTTCTATAACTAACCGCTATTATTTCATCCGTTGCCCTCTCGTTTAATATTATATAACCAAACTCTTTATTTACAAAATAATTTTTATTCTGTTCAAGACGGACGAAGTTTCCAATTCTTGTATTTTGAGATTCTCCTTTTAAGGTATCCGCTAATAGTTCAGGTCTGGTCATATCCGCATCATAAAGAGCCCATCCATATCTTGAATCGGGTTTTAAATTATAATTTTTCCCTGCTTTCCAAACTTCAATGTCAGTTATTGGGTCTTGTTCATTTTGATCTGGATTTAATAACGTGTAAGTATCATTAAATTTGAAATTCCTACGATATAATTCGTCAACGAAAAAGTAAACTCCCTTCACATATTCATAATCTTTAATAACATTGGTTTTTGCTTTTGCTCCACCTTGTAAAGCCAATTTCTGTTTCTGCCCTTTTTCTAAACTTGCAATGGTAGTAAGGTCAATTGGACCCACCTTCATAGACGATTTCAATCCAAAAAGCCCCTGATTCGTTCCACTGAACGTTACAAACCGAGTTCCGGGAAGAGAAAGCGCAATATTACCTGCCTGAACATCGGTGAATATATCATCATCCTTACCCGTATAATGTAGATTAAGGTTATTCATATAATCAAAATCTCTTTGCGAATCCTGGTCAATCTTAACATTCATCAGTTTTCCAACATTTCCTGCGATATTAAATCTTTGAACTTGCTCGAGTTTGAAAGTATAGTCAGATGATTGATTTATGTTTGTCTTGACTATATTCTGTGTCCTCTGAATTAAATTCCCCTTTATTCCTACGCTCCCAGTAACATTCAAGTTTATATCAGAGCCAATTATACTCTGAAGCGTTTTGCTTTGAACAGGCATCGGTATTGAAAATCCGACTCCTTTCCTTCTGCTTTCATTAGATTTTTTTATCTTCTCTTCTGTATCTTTTTTAAATATTTGCAGATACATCTCTTTATTCAAAATTTCTTTTCTGCTTGCTAAAAATTCATCAACATCCATAACCATAGGTACATTTAAATCGTAACCTAAAACTTTTTCTCTTAAAATAAACTTCTGGGATGTGGAATCTACTTCATAATGTCTTATAAAGGATTTATTACTTGCGGAATTTCTGGTGAGATAATAATACATTCTATCATTTAAGGTAAGATTATTCTTCTTCCAGATTTCCTCAACAGGTGCAATACCAAATAATTCAGACCTAAAGTCAAAATTATTCTGTCCAAATAGATATGCGGGAAATATCAAAGGTAACAAAATATATCCAAGAATAATCCGCATTTTTATTACAATATTTGCAAATCTTTTAGATATTCCCCTAAATAACATCTTACCTGTTAAAATTGAATTAATTAAACGATTTAATCACACAAACATTATGTATTAATTAAATATAATAAACATAATATTTATGTAATCAATAAAAATTAGTGTCTAACTAATCGATAAAAAAACTCCTTTCTATATTGTCAAATAATAATCTTCTTTTCCCCTGATTTCTTTCTTTTGATTTTTTCTATCATCTTTATATCCAACCAGATGTAAAAGCCCGTGGATTACTAACCTTTTCATTTCCTCCTCAAAACTAACTGAATAATATTCCGCTTGACTATTTATTATATCAATATTTATATATACTTCCCCTTCAATTTCTATTCCTTTTTCAGAAAGATTGAAAGATATTACATCTGTAGTGTTATCTTTATTGAAAAACCTTTTATTTAAATTAACTATGTATTTATTGTTCACAAAAATTACAGAAATATCATAATTTGAAACATCCTCACCACTCAGAACATTCTCACATAGACAAACAATTTCATTTTTATCAAATAACAATTTATATTTTTTATTTAGAGTTAGAATTCTTAATCTGTGCAATTTTCTCCTGTGATTTACTCTTTTCCTGAATTTCTTTAGATTGAGAAGGATACTCAATACGAGTTCGAAATATACCTAATAGAGTTTTTACAAAACTGTTAGAAATCAAACTTAAATCTTTAAAAGTCAGTTCACATTCATCAAGTTGTCCATCCTTAAATTTATTCTCCATAACAGATGAAACTACTTCCTTGAATTTTGTGAAAGATGGATTCTTTAAAGATTTTACTGCTGCCTCAACTCCATCAGCCAACATAAGAATTCCCGTTTCTTTTGTTTGAGGTTTAGGGCCACCATATCTAAAATCCAACTCATTTAAATATTTCGGGTCAGTTTTCTGAATTGCCAATTCATAGAAAAAGGATATTTTACTTGTCCCATGATGTTGTCTGATAAAATCACAAATTTCATTAGGGAGTTTGTATTTTTTTGCAATTTCAACTCCTTCTTTCACATGGGAACTTATTATTAAACAACTCATACTTGGAGACAATTTGTCGTGAGGATTTGGACCAGCTTGATTTTCAGCGAAGTATTCAGGTTTTAGCATCTTGCCAACGTCATGATAATATGCACCAACTCTTGCAAGCAAGGAATTTGCACCTATGGAATCTGCTGCTGCCTCTGCATAATTGCCCATAATAATACTATGTTGATACGTCCCAGGGGCTTTCATTGCCAAACTCCTTAAAAGTGGATGGTTCATATCAGAAAGTTCCAAAAGTCTAATATTTGTTGTAATCCCAAATGACCATTCAAAAATATATAACATACCTAATGTTATTATCGGTGAAAAAAAACTATTTGGTAAACTATAATAAACGAAATTTTTTAGAATTAATTCAGACGGTAAAAAACTAAATAGACCCATAGAAACAAGTGAAATAAAATATGCCATCATAATGAAAAATATTGAACGGAAAAATTGACTTCGTTGACGAACCTTATAAACAGAATATATACCAGCAATACCAGCAATCGTTGAAACAATTATCAAAATAAATTCACTACCAAAATACCCCCCCATTCCCAAAGATACTACAATCGTTCCTACATAAGCTATGGCGCTATCGAATAAAACTGCCAAAAGTAAAGATGCAATTGTTGTTGGAATAAGATATGGTGATAATTTAAGTCTTTCCGAAATAAGATAAGCAAATAAAAATTCAATTAATATTATGATTGTTATTAAAAGTATTTTCTTATTATCATAAAATATCTTTCTTCTATAAATATAAACGTAAATGAACAATATAAACAAAAGTAAACTAACAAAAAGGGCTCTTCCTGTATAATGAACAACCCCATAAAGTCCCTTAACAGTTCCTTCCTCAAACATTTTTATTCTTAAAGACCGAATTTTATCATAAATCTCCTTAGTTACAATTTCATGGCTATCAACGATTCTCTGGTCTTTAAGAACCATACCCTTTGCCAAAGCAATTTTGCTTATCGCCTCTTCTATTTTCTTTCCAGTGGTCTCTCCATCATACATTATATTTGGATATATGAAAAAGTTAAGTATCTCATATCCAACGTCAACAATTCCATTTTGATTAGAATATAAACTTCTGAGTCGCTTGGATGCAACCTCTTTAGCTCCGCCTTCATCTATAAAATCACTCAATTTGCGAATCTCTGATACCCCTTTGTAATTATAATTTATTTGTGCATCAGGTCTAAAATTCTGCCTCGGTTGGTTTATTATCCCTATGGAAATTAATTCGTTCAGTATCCTTCTAATATTTTTATATAATACATCAATAACTTTTTTATCAGATTTTAGTAATTCATCCCAACTTTTTTTCTCAATGTCAATGTGGTAATAATTTCTAAAATCCATTTTTAAAGAATCAATAGTAGATTGAACAGGAGCGATTAACAGTTTTTGCAAAGAATCCGATTTTATCGTCCTCATCTTTATGGACAAACTACTTAATTTCTTCTTAAGATTAACTACTTCATATATCTGTTTAAAAAAATTGTCAAATTCTAAAAGTTGTTTCTCGTATATTCTTTGATTAAGAGAGAAGTAAAGATAAACCGACTTAATAACCTCTTCTTTTTCTGCTTCTAATTCATCTTCCGTCTTCAGAATAGGAAAATCAAAAGGTGTAATTATTTCTTTATCCGTAACCATTCCAACTTTGAAATCAGCATATTGGTAAGACATTCCACGAGGAAACAATATCATAGAAATCATTATAAAAGAAAATATAATGAAACCTTTTATTACAATATTGAGATTAACATTTCTCTCCCCAATTCCGCCCTTATACTTCACATAAATGTCATCCAATTTCTTTTTTAAAGATTTATTCATATTAATATGACTTTGCAAAAAGTACTCTTTTTAATGATTTATCGCCACATATAATACATTTTCCATTTTCGATTTTGCTTTCAAATGGCATCGTGCAAATAATCGCTTTGGTCTCTTCTTGTATTATATCTTCGCAGGCCTGCTTTCCGCACCAGTGTGACATTATGAATCCTCCATCACCATCGATTATATCTCTAAATTTTTCATAATCCTCAATATGGAAAGTATTTTCTTCTCTGAATTTTATGGCTTTTTTAAAAATATCAGTTTGAATGCTATCAAGTAAAATCTTGGTTTTCTCTTTTATATTAATCAACGATGCCTTTTCTTTTTGATAATTATCCCTTCTAACAAAGACAACCTCTTTACTTTTTAATTCTTTTGGACCTATTTCAATTCTCAAAGGGACTCCAATAAGTTCGTATTGATTGAATTTCCACCCAGGTGAGTTCTGGTCGCCCATATCTGCTTTCACTGAAACCCCATTTTTTAACTCACCCAATATTTTTTCAACCAAATTCTTTATTTCAGAATTTTCCTTTTCATCTCCCCATATAGGAACAATAACAACCTGCGTTGGTGCAAGGCGAGGCGGAATAACTAATCCTTGGTCGTCACTGTGAGCCATCACAAGTGCACCGACAAGGCGTGTGCTTACACCCCAACTCGTCTGCCAAACGTATTCCATATCGCCATTCTTTGTCTGAAAGCGGACATTAAATGCCTTTGCAAAATTCTGCCCCAAATTATGAGAAGTTCCACATTGTAGTGCCTTTTTATCCTGCATCATTGCCTCTATACTGTATGTTTTAAGTGCTCCTGCAAACTTTTCTTTTTCGGATTTCTGTCCCTTTATTACTGGAACAGCCATATAATTCTCAGCAAACTCTCTATATACATCAAGCATCTTCAGACATTCTTCTTCTGCCTCTTCGTAGGTTGAATGAGCGGTATGCCCTTCCTGCCAGAGAAATTCCGTCGTTCGAAGAAACAATCTTGTTCTCATCTCCCAGCGCACAATATTTGCCCATTGATTCAATAAAACTGGCAAATCTCTATAAGATTTTATCCATTTTGAATACATATTGTATATTATCGTCTCTGACGTAGGTCTTATCATTAAAGGTTCTTCTAACTTTTTCCCACCGCCATGAGTTACCACCGCGCATTCCGGTGAGAATCCCTCAACATGTTCAGCTTCTTTTTTAAAAAACTCTTCAGGAATTAATAAAGGAAAATAAGCATTTTGATGTCCTGTTTCCTTTATCATATTGTCAAGTATGTCCCTCATCTTTTCCCAAACGGCATATCCATTTGGTCTTATTACCATACATCCTCGCACTGGTGAATAATCAGCAAGTTCTGATTGGATTACAACGTCATTATACCAGTGAGAAAAATCTTCACTCTGTTTGGTTATTCTTTCTGCCATCTTAACTTTCCACTATAATTTGATTATTAGTTTTAAAACTGGGTCAACATTCCTAATCTTATTACAAAAGCACTGAAATTCCTCTCATTATCGAGTTTATTAAAGAAATATGAAACTCTGTAACCGACTGAAAAAATATAAGCATCCTTTCTTATATCACCCACTTCTATGCCAGCCCCTAAAAATCCACCGAGTGTCATACTCGTTCTACCCCTTTTAATATTTCCAAAAAGTCCATTTCCAACCGGAAATCTCGCTCCAAAAATGGGTCCGGCCTCTAAATCAAGAAATGGGCGAAAATTATCTTCTATTTTATCCTTTAACATTCTCTTCTGAAAACCATAATATAAAGGAATAAGAATCATATATCTTTCTTGATTAACTTTATC
>CAZBIT010000114.1:0-7210 GCA_964491835.1 uncultured bacterium | reverse complement strand
ATATTGATAATAAAATAATGATTAATTTTTTTGATAGGAAACCTGTTTTCATATTTTCTCCTTAACCAACACAAATAGACACATTTATTTTTTTATTTATATTGTACTCAAAAAATCAATTTAATGCCAAAAGTGTTAAAAGTTAACAAGGTGTATAAATAGGTTCTGAAGATATACAATAAAATCTTTTGTTAAATTTAAATGCCTGTATTTGAATTCATTTTTTCAATTTTCACGATTCCAAGACAATTTTGAAACACATATACCTTGATAGTCTGCTGTAGTACTAATATAATATTGGTTATCAATTTTAATTATTTCGGGAGCGGCTACTTCAATAACAGTTATCTTTTTAGAGTCATCATTTATTCCAAATGAGAGAGGGTCTTTTGACCGATATACATAAGTAACTGGTGGAACATATGAAGAAGTACGAAAAAGATAATAATACCCATCAAGAAACAATACAAAAGGGCATTCAGCACTCCATGGTCCATTTCCAGCACTTCCTCCTTCTGATACTACAGTATAGTCAGACCAATTGTGCAAATCTTTGGACGTTCGGCATGCAATTAATCCATGAGTTATATTATTCACTGTGGAGGAATAATAACAATAATATGTATCTCCGATCTTAATTACCATTGGGTCCCTGTCCATACCAGGCCCTTCGAACAGTTGGCTATATCCCTCTTTATTCCTAAAGCGCCTGTATGTAATACCATCATCAGAAGATGCAAGGCAAATCTGGTAGAAGGATGGAATAACCCCCGGCGGGTGATGAGGAGACCAGCCACCACCATAAAAGAGATAGTATTTATCATCAATAACCTTAAAAAATGGCGATTGGAGACGTTCATCAGGATCTATACTTTCACCGTATGAAGAATCTGCCCGCAATGCTATACCTTTGGGTGTCCAGTTGGGATGCTCTAAAGAAGTTCCTTCCCACCTATAAAAAATTCGCCCAACTTTAACCCTACGGATACAAGCCCAAAGCTGCCAGGTTCCGTTTCGTGCCTGGATAAAACCATGGTCCACAACTTCAGGTGACTTTCCATTCTCTAACAGTAAATTGTCGAGGTTTGGATTATTACCGATTCGCCACCATTGACCCTCAACTATTGGAATATATGGTACTCTAATAGAATTGCCACAATTATTCAATACTGATGAGATAGTAGAGAATATAATTATAAAAATTCCTGCATAAAGAACTTTGATAAACATTCTTTATCTTATTTTTTTATTTTATATTAATTCATTAGATTAATTTCCAAGCTAATATTATCTTTAACTTTTTATGTGAATTATAAAGAAAGTTGTAAGAACTTTTGATAGTTTTTTTGATAAATAAAATATAATTCTAAAATATGAAGTAATAAAATTGAATTTGATGTTAAATTAATGAATTAAATAGGCATTGTCAATAAATATATCTACCAGAAATTTACCACTTATTACGGTCTGATTTTTTAAATATTTTTACTAAAATCATTTTTTTCAAATGGTAAAAATTGGCAGTTCGAAAAAACTTTATGAAAAAAATTATTTGATAAAGTAATATTTATACCTTAATTTTCAACATAATGTGATCAAAATGTTTTGAATTCATACATTATAACAAAATTCCTTCAAAAATGAAAAATTACCAAAGTTTTATTAATTTTAAAAAAAGATATGGAGGTAGAAAATGAATATTGCCTGTATTAAAACTTTTCGTTGGGGGCTGATTCTTTTTGTTGCTTTTTTGCTTTTTGTTATGCCAGGGTGTAGTGAAAGAGAACACTCTGGAGTTACTCTAAAGTCGTTGAAGTGCGAATACCTTACCAATCCTCTGGGAATTGATGTTACTGAGCCCAGGCTGAGTTGGGTATTAGACTCGACCGAGAAGGGACAAAGGCAGACCGCTTATCAGATCATTGTGGCAAGTAGTATTGAGAATTTAAAGGCGGGTAAAGCTGATCTCTGGGATACAGGAAAAGTCAACTCAGACGAATCTATTCACGTAGTCTATTCTGGTAAAAAACTATCTTCCCGAATAGAATGCTGGTGGCAGGTACGCATCTGGGACAAGGATGACAGACCGTCAGCATGGAGTGAACCGGCTATGTGGTCGATGGGTTTGCTCCAGACATCTGATTGGCATGCAGAATGGATTGGGGCAAACTGGGAGGGAGACCCTGCTCCGCCACTGCCCTGGCTTCGCAAAAAGTTTGTCCTTGAAGGCAAGCCAAAACATGCAATGGCATACGTTAGTGCACTCGGATACTATGAATTGTATGTAAATGGCAGGAAGGTTGACGATCATGTGCTCAGCCCAGCGGTCAGTAATTATTCCAAACGTGCCCTGTATATTACTCATGATGTGACCAAATACCTTACCAATGGTAAGAACTGCGTTGCATTGTGGTTGGGCAGAGGCTGGTATGTTAATGGTAATCCCGGTGTTATTCACAACGGTCCGCTTGTAAATGCTGTAATATATGTGATGTTGTCAGATGGACAGACATTGAACATTGGTACAGATACATCATGGAAAGTTCACCCCAGTCCAATCACTCCTTTGGGAAAAGCACGACCCTTTGGGGATTATGGTGGGGAGTACTATGATGCGCGCCTGGAACTGCCGGGCTGGAATTCCGCAGAGCTGGACGATTCAAACTGGGAGACAGCGAAGGTGTTTGACACACCTCCAGTTGTTCTGGCGGCACAGATGGTTCAGCCTAATCGAATTATCCGTACAATCGAGCCTGTGGGTGTTGAGGAGTTGGATTCCGGAGAGTATTTGATAGATATGGGCAAAAACTTCACGGGCTGGTTTGAACTGCGTTTTCGCGGTAATGGAATCGCCGGCAGTAAGGTAAATCTTGAGTATGCTGATTACAAAGGACCTAAATTACAATTGAGCACTTATAACCAGCGAGATGAATACATTATGCGTGGCAATAACGATGAAAAGTTTCGAAGCCGTTTCAATTACCATGCCTTTCGCTGGGTGAAAATTACGGGACTGGACCGAAAACCCTCGCTCAAAGATATTAAGGGGTATCTGATTCAAACCGATTACAAATCTCCATCGGAATTCGAATGTTCCAGCGAACTTTTAAATCGTATC
Source organism: uncultured bacterium (assembly GCA_964491835.1). Lineage (GTDB taxonomy): Bacteria > SM23-31 > SM23-31 > JAUVVT01 > JAUVVT01 > CAZBIT01. The sequence goes on along the minus strand of CAZBIT010000114.1, from coordinate 4,092 downwards.
TATGATACTGTGGTGTGGACGTATCGATGTTTGACCCTTGGGGGCTACATTGTAGACTGTCCGCACCGTGAACGACTCGGCTATGGCGGCGATGCAGGGACATCGCTCGAGACCGGCATGTTCAATTTCGACTTGTCAGCTCTTTACACCAAGTGGCTGGCAAACTGGAGAGACGAACAAGACCCGGAAACGGGTGACCTCCCTTACACAGCACCCGCATACCAGGGTGTCGGAGGTGGAGGTCCTATGTGGAGTGGAATCTGTGTTACCCTACCCTGGCAAATTTATCTGCAATATGGTGATAAACGCATTCTCGAAGTATCCTATCCTACTATCCAAAAGTGGATAAAATTTCTTGAGTCAAAGACAGTTAATCACATTCTCGAACCTTATGCATGTTATAACATTAACTCGAGAAGATGGAACTTTCTCGGCGACTGGCTCCCGCCAGATAAAGGAGAAAATCTTTCAAGGGAGGGTGGACGTCCTGACGAATATTCCACTAAATTCTTTAACAATTGTTACTACTTGTATAACTTGCAGATTGCAGCCAAAATTGCATCACGAATCAGAAGGGATAATGACGCGCTGATATATGAAAATATGTCAAATATCCTAAAGTCCATGATTCACCAACATTTTTTTAATCCAGACCAAAACACATATGCCAACGGTGAGCAGCCATACCTTGCTTTTCCTTTATTAGTAGATGTTGTGCCAAAAGAATTTCGGGATAAGGTTATGGATAACCTCGAACATGACATACTCGTCAAACGCAAGGGACACCTCAATTCAGGAATGCATGGTACCTATTTTATGTTAAACCTCCTTATGCAGGAAGCTCGCAATGATCTGATATTCGAGATGACCAGCAAGAAAACATATCCTGGTTGGGGTTATATGTTAGAACAGGGTGCAACAACAATTTGGGAAAGTTGGACTGGCAATTCGCATATTCACGACACACTCATATCGATTGGCTCATGGTTCATCAAGGGTATTGGCGGTATCCGAATCGATGAGAATTCGCCTGGCTTCAAGCATTTCTTCATCAAACCACAAACAGTTGGCGATTTGACCTGGGCAAAAACTACTTACAATTCGATTTACGGCAAGATTGTCAGTGATTGGCGTTTCAAAAATGCTGTAATGAAATTAAACGTGACCATTCCCGCCAATACTACTGCTACAGTCTACGTTCCTGCAAAAAGCGAGAATAACGTCACTGAAAGTGGTAAACCTGCATCAACCTCCACTGGTGTTACATTCCTGCGTATGGAGGACGGTTCAGCCGTTTTTAATGTGAATTCAGGGAATTATTCCTTTGTTGTCAAATAATATTTAGTACAATATTTAACCCGATAAATTCATAACTTGCAAAATGATGATGGAGTCATTAAACTATTATATATAACTTTAAAAAATATTACTAAAAAATGGACAACGCCTGCAAAAAATTGGATACAGGCAATACAGTAGTTTTTAATCCATTTCGGTGAAATAATGTATGTTCTTTGAAGAATGAAATATTTTACCCACCTTCCTTAATAAGGAGGTAAAAGTTCAATAAATTGAATTATTGTTAACACTTTTGTCATTCCCACCTATATTCGGGAGAATCTATACAATTAATTTAATTAATAAATACTTATGGATTTCTGTTTTTCCGCCAGAGGCGGATCAACCTCAGGTTGACGCAGGAATTGCATTTCCCTTTTTTACACTTATTTGAAATTAACAAAATTTACAAAAGTTAAGTAACAAATTATTTATTCCACAATTAAACTTACAATTTTTTGTTATTCACATCTAAAATCATCTTTATGCCAGAAACATAAACATCCTTAATATCCATAATGCCCATTTTTACTTCAATAAATGGCTTACCATTTTTAAGTCCGACGGTACCAAATCCTGTTTCAGTGGAAAGGAATGACCTAAAGTTATTACCAATTTTTGAATCAATATAAAGCACTTTTTCAACAGCATCGTATCTGACACCTATAAGTCCCTGAATAAGACCATAACTGGATAATGCTCTTGCATACCAATGCCCACATTCGTATTCATTGAAAGGATTGCGAACTCTTCCATCATATCGATTACGACATATACGCACAATATCGAGCCCTTCCTTTACCATACCTTCAAGTATAAGATGTGAAGCGACTTGATACTCGATACCTGTCCATACTTCATCACTGTAAACAAAAGGAAGTAATGGTTTACCCCCTCTTGGCCAAGTGCAAAGCAAAAGACCACCTTCATTCCCAATAGCATACGAAGGACGCTGTGGATTGGAGTGTTCGGATAAATTACGTTTGAGATTATATTTATATACTGCTCTTAAATGGCTTTTGACTTTTTCTGGGTTAACTATCTCATCAAGTCCACACATACGAGCAATCCAGAAACCAAGAACTCCATCAGAAAGACAACCAGTCCCATATTGATATTTAGGACCCTCCTTATTTAGCATTTCAACAATTTCCTTATAGCCCGCCCCATTGGAAGAAAAATCGAGTGGCTCAAATTTTGCCTTTAATCCTTCCGTTTGAACTTTTTGGTAAAAATATTCTCCATTATAAAGTTGAGTTTCAAAATATTTTTTACCTTTTTCAAGGAGTTGATAATATTGAGAAATATCGTCATTTAATGCAGTTCCCATTTTAATCGCAGCAGTCAAAGCACCAAGATAAAAACTACTGCAATGACCATCGGGACCCCAGTATTCAATGTCATAAGTATTATGATGAGGTTCGATAATGACACCATCTCTTTTTGGGTCCCAGGTATTAATACAATAATCCAAACTTTGTTTAACTTTAGGCCATAGTTTTTTTAACCATTCGATATTGCCTGAAATTCGCCATTCACGATAAACCTTCATAATTCCACCAAGTTGTCCATCTGCAGCAGCATAAAAATTATGAACAATTGGACGAATAGGAAGTCCTGAACGGAATGCCTGATGACCGCGTTCATCCTGACTTTCATTAAACTCTGTCTGTCTAAAACTTCTTTCTAATACTGGGAAAAGATGAGGAATTGCCTGAGCATAATTCCAAACGTGTGTACACGAACCAGGACAACAACCACTGTTATCGGAACATCCCTCAAAGCACCAAAGGCGACCATCTGTTTGCCTCAATACTGTGGGTGATTTAAGTATGGTTAAATTTGCAGATACCGCTTCGATAACTTCACCAGGAAGATTTGTGTCATAAAATGCGTCTCTAAAAAGAGCCGTTTTTTTTCGTAAATCCAAATATATAGAACGCCAATATTCTGCAACATCATTTATATCTTTGAATCTCCCGGCATACCACGGGATATATGAGATAGATTGATATTTCGTCTTTTCCTTTGATTTAGGAGGATTTTCTGGGTCACTACCATAACGTAAATTTGTATGAGGGATATACCATGCAAACATTAAATTGATGGTTTTTTCCTCACCGGGTTTTAATGTGAATGGCACAAAAAGTGAGGCACCAGGTGCTGGTCCATCAATTGGCGGATTATCAAGAAGAATACCTTTCTCAATATTTCTCCAAGTTAAAGTAAGCGGGTCCCACCAGCCACCCCTGAACCAACAGTGGTCTATGACCGCTTTATCGTCGTTAACAAATACTGCAAAAGCGCCCTCTTCCAATAATTTATCTTCTGAACCTGCCTGCCAGAGAATAAATCCATTTTTAATTGGCAAGATTGCATTCTTCTTCTCTCCTGTTCCAGAAAAATGTCTATCCTGACTTTCCCTTGCCATAAAGTTTTTTGTATTAAACCCAAAAACTGCTTCAATTTTCGAATCTGTGGGATTTTTAAAATGATATTCAATGGCACCAACGGGAAGACTCGAATCGTCAGCATCATTAGGGATAAATGGACTCCAGCCGGTTAAATCAACGTTTAAAGGTATTTTGGAGTCTTTAAGGGTAATGGTTCCAAAAGGAAATCTTGCAAAAAATGAAACTTCATTGAACCTTGGAAGACCATAAGCATTTTCACCTGCTCCATTACCTGCGTTTGGAACACCAAATATTTTCCATCCTGGAACAGGTCCTTCAAGAACTTTCGCTATATTTTCTT
>CAZBIT010000113.1:0-7226 GCA_964491835.1 uncultured bacterium | reverse complement strand
TTAGGAAATATATCTCTTTATAATTTATCAACTTTATATCGACATTTACTTTTTACAACTTTAATAAAATAGAGAATATAAATTATATTTTTTTATTTTAAATTAAAGATATTAACCTGACCTATTCATAAAATTGAAATTGGGCAGAATTTTCATTTCGAACCCGCTGTTGCGGAAAGAAATCTCAAAAGATGAGATGTCTTGACTACGCCCTTCGGGCTTCGCTCGACACGACAATTTGCATTGTGCATAAGTTTATGTAAATATAAATGCTGAAAATCCTTTTACAGAATTTATGAATTATTCAGGTTAAATAAAATTTGGGGAAATATTCAAATCCAGATAAATATGAAAAATAAAAAAATAATGATTTGTCTAAATTTTCATAAAATGATTAAATGAGAAGAAGAATTTGTTGGAAAAACAATAATCAAACTATTAAAATTTTATTACAATGATAATATTTTTACCCAATTCATATATCTTTCATCAATGGTTTTTTTCTTTGACCATGTTTCTTCAAAAGGTGTAAGAGCAAGTTTATCTCCAATTTCACCTACCATTTTACCTGATTCACCTCTTAATAAATTTTCAACAGCCCAAACACCAAGCCTTGTTCCTAATATTCTGTCAGTGGACGTTGGTGCACCCCCTCTTTGAATATGACCTAATACACACATTTTATATTCCAATCCAGTCAACCTGTTTAATTTACGGGCAATTTCAAAGGAATCGCCTTCCTCATTTCCTTCTGCAACTATAATAATATAACTCGTTTTCCCTTTTAATCTTCCTTCTATAATCCTCGATGCAATTTTGTTCAAATCTGTCTTTCTTTCAGGAATCAGAATTTCTTCCGCGCCGCAACTCACTCCAACTTCCAAAGCAATAAAACCGGCCTTTCTACCCATAACTTCTACAATGAAATGTCTATCGTGTGAACCCGCGGTATCACGAATTTTATCGACTGCATCAATTGCATTAGCCACTGCGGTACTAAATCCAATGGTAAGGTCAGTTCCATAAAGGTCATTATCGATGGTGCCAGGAATCCCTATTACTTTTACTCCCCATTCTTCCTCCAACTTTTTTGCTCCATGAAACGTACCATCCCCACCTATAACAATGAGACCTTCAATGCCGAATTCTTTCAAATTTTTTGCAGCCCTTTCTCTTCCATCCCCCCTTTTAAATTCTTCACAGCGGGACGTCTTCAAAATCGTTCCCCCTCTCTGAATTATATTAGATACAGACCTTGGACCCATCTCTATAAAATCTTTTTCAAGTAATCCAATGTATCCAAGTTGAATACCAATAACACCCACATTATTGGCAATTGCCGTTCTCACAATCGCTCTTATGCAGGCGTTCATACCCGGTGCATCCCCTCCGCTTGTTAATACTCCCATCTTTTTCATTTTTTACCTAAAATTTTAATTAATAAAAATTAATCTTATTAAAAAATTTTAAATTATATCAGTCGTAAACCAACGAAACAAATCACTTTTTTAAATCATACACGGACTTCAATTTAAATATCCCTGTCATGAATTCATCCCAGAATATATATCTTTTATTAATAATATTATATTCCCATGTCTCGTATGGTGGAATAAGATTATGTTGGTTCATAATTCTATTTGGCTCACCATAAAGAATGTATATTTTCCCTCTATCAGTTTTCCAACCATCGTTTTCGGAATCAGAAAAATTTTGTATGGAATAATCAACTCTTCGAAAATACTCTTCCATTACTTCATTTTTTTCTGTGGTAGTATCAGAATCAAATTTTATCCAAAAACTTAGAAAAAAATCAATTGCTTCTTTCTGATTCATTGATGATGCAGTTTTATACTCTTCTTCTGTAAAAATATATTTCATCTGTTCCAACGATTTTTTAATGTCACGTTCTAAAACGGGATAGTTTTCCCATAAAACGGAAAATTCAACTTCCTTTTCCTTTTTAATCTTTTCAGAAGCAAGTTCTATTCTAAATATATATGGCCCAACGGGCATGTCCGCATACTTCAAATCTATTTCCCATTTAGATACATATTTGTTATCATTTATTTTAAAAGATTTTTCATAAATCGGCGTATTAGGTGAAAACTTGGGTATAATCTTTGAACTTAATTTTAATGGAGCATTTAAATTCGACTTAAAAATATAATAATTAATAACAAGACCAGTGTTATAATTGATATTTACATTTGGTTTTGGTATAATAATATTTTTTAAAGTATCGACCTCCACATCTTTAAGGAAAATTAATATATCGCTTATTCCAATCTCATCTTTCCAAAAATTTCTTAATTTCACTTCTTTAGTTTGTGAAATTGACTTTTTTAACTCCTGGTCGGTAATGACAAGACGCACATTATATATATCAGGTAGAATTTCGAACACGATTTCTTTTAATACTATCTTCTTGTCAGAGTTTGTATCAGCATAATCAGAAACCTCAATCTTTTCAGTCATCGCTTTACTCTTTTGAACGTTATTCCATTTATCAACGACTTCTACCGCAAATTCATAGTCCGCCAAAAATGTTCCATCCTTTTTCACAAACCTAAAAAAACTATACGGTATTTTCAGGTAAATATAAAGAGTATTCATCCCTTCCTTTTCAGAAGGGGTGTCATAAATTCCAAAAACTATGTTGTTTAAATTTAATTTCTTGTCCGCAATATCTGTCTGTGCAAATAAAGAAAATGGTATGGTAAGAAAAAAAATAACCGCAAAAAAAGATTTTAAAATTTTCACTTTAGATTTTCTATTTAATTATCATTCATTACAATATTTTGTTTATTCATAATATATAAAAAGAATACATCTTTTTCAAGTTCGTTTTTAAAAATTATTAAATTTTATTTTACGTTACTAAAGCTTGAATAACTTTAATAATTATAGTTCAATAAAATCAAAATCCCACTATGAATATGTTTCACACGTGGGGGGTGGGTTTACACGCCCTCTATTCTGAAGTTCAGTTACATCAAATACAAAATTTTACAGCGTTTAAACTAATAAAAAACCCGCCAATAAAAAATCAGCAGGTTTTAAATTGCAAGTTTCTTTTAATATTTTATTTAATTAAGGTAACTATCCTTGAGATACGATTCATTCTTTTCAAAGTCCCACATTGTCTTTCTTTTCAGGTCTGCAACATTTCTTTGATAAGTAATAAATGCGGTCAAGTAACTCAATTGAGCATTTGTCAATGCATCTTGGTCCCTCGCTAATTCCTGACTTGTAATATCACCATTATCAAATCTTCCTTTACTGATATCATAACTTTTTTGAGCAACATCCTGACTGATCTTTAATATATTTAATCTGTTTTCCGAATCCTTTACATTTCTGACGACGTCCCTTATTTCCTTTTCGATTGTAACTTTCAGATTCTCAAGCCCAAGTTCCGTATCTCTCAAAGTAGAAAGTGCTGCTTGAACCCTTCCATCATTTCTTCCCCAGTCAAGTATTGGATATGAAAACGTGAGTGTGATACCCATATTGGGTGGTCTTTTATTAAAATCTGTGAAAGAGTCTCTAAAAAGGTCGTTCCAGGTAATCCCACTGCTACCAACACCTGTGAAATCATAATATAAATTAACGTTTCCCTTAAACTCTCTCTGCCTTCTTCTCTGTGCCACGCTTATTTTACTCAATTCAACATCAAGTGTGGTTTCTCTAACTTCAGAACGATTTTTCAAACCTTCTTGAATTGCCTTATCAAGGTCCATCTCAAAAGGTTTATATTCAACATTCGCCGTTACCTCTATATCTTCGTTTAGGTCGAGACCAATCAATTGTTTGAAATTATCTTTTTCACCTTCAAGCGTGTTCTGGGCACCAATATAATTCGCTTCACTCTGGGCTTTGTCAACTTCAAGTTGTAACGCTTGAACCTCCGGGATTATTCCTGCTTCAAATTTTAATTTTGCAAGGTTATATGCTTCAAGTGAATTGCTCATTCTGTCCTTATATATTTCAAGTTGCCTCACAGCCCTATAAAGATTAAAAAAAGCACTTGTTACATTAAAAATGATGTCCCTTTCAGTTCTGTTATATCCTTTAACCGACCTTTCATAACTATATTCTGCCTGTTTAAGCCCTTCTTTTAAAGTATTAGCAGTAAAAATTGGCTGTTGAAAACCCAACCTTAAATCAGTTAATGCCTTATTACTCTGTACTTTTGCACCCGAGACATATACGTCATTTCTTGTTCTATTTAAATAAGATGATAAAGTAAACGTTCCACCCGTAGGAATCACATAATTAAAATCAAATGAAGTTTGATACTGCAAATTTCCACGCGATTCGTAACTAGGAACTTCACCAGGAGTATAGGTGGCATTAACATTTTCTGTAAAACTTGGTGTCTGCACATTGAAATTCGCATAAGGTCTGAAATTTGCTTTTTGTGACCTATAATTCTCCGATGACCTTATAACGTCTTCTCTAAATGACTTTACTGTATAACTCTGTTTTAATGCTATGTTAATGGCTTCATCAAGAGTCAGAACTCTTTTTGTTTGTCCATAACTTATAAATGAACCTGAAAAAATCAAAAAACTAACTAAAATAATACAATAAAAACTCTTTTTAATACTCATAATTTCACCTCTTTTATTTTCTTTTAAAAATTTGAAAACTTTTTTAACAAAAAAATATCAAAACAACAAATCCGCTTTCGGCGGATTTGATGGAGGATAAATAATCATATTTAAACAACAGAAAAATATTACTCATATCTTAAGGATTCAATTGGGTCAAGCTGTGCTGCTTTTCTTGCTGGTAGAATACCAAAACACAATCCAACGCTAACAGAAACGCCAAATGCCAAAATAATCATATAAAAACCAACAATGGTTTTCCATCCTGCATAAATGGCAATTATTCTTGTCATACCGTATCCGAGAAAAATCCCAACAATACCACCAGAGAAACTAATCAGTATGGCTTCAATGATAAATTGCGCAAGTATATCCAACCTTGTAGCTCCGACTGCTCTTCTAATACCAATTTCTTTTGTTCTTTCCAAAACAGTTGCTAACATAATATTCATAATTCCAATTCCACCTACAAGAAGAGAAATGCCTGCAATTGCTCCCATTACGATATTAAAAATTCGTTGTGTCTGCTGACTCTGACGAAGCAATGCTTCAGGTATAATTATCTGGAAATCCTGAACCCCATTATGTCTTCTGTTCATAACATTTCTTATTATATTTGCCGCCTCGGTAATCCTTTTTGAGTTAACGACCCTTGCAGTAACCTGGTCAATTTCACTTGCAAAAGGGTCATTCACAAATCTTTTAAAAGATGCAGTAATTGGAATATATATATCCTGGTTAAGGTTTCTTGTTTTTATACTTCCGGTTTTTCCTCCGGGTATATTTCTATCCTCCATCACTCCAATCACAGTAAACCAGAGGTCTCCTATTTTTATCTTTTTCCCTATTGGGTCTTCAAATTTAAACAGGTCTTTTTTTATTCCACCACCAAGAGCGCAAACACGGTTCTGATTAGTAACATCATAGAAATTGATAAACGAGCCCTTGCTTACAGGAAAATTTAATACTTCCGAATATTCCGGCGTTGTTCCCACAACCGCTCCAGCCGTTGAACTATTTTTATAAGCCACTGTCAAATTAAATTCCTTTTGAGGAGTAGCATAATCAATAAGCGGGCATATATCTGATATTGCACGTGCATCTTCATACGTAAGCCCTTTTGAAAAATTAGTCCTTATATCAGCAAGATTAGCAGTTTCTAATTGAAAATCTTGAATCAATATATTATTCATTCCCATAAGTTTAATCTGCTCAAGTGCCTCCTGTTTTGCACCTTCACCTATTGACAACATTGCAATAACCGCCGATACACCGAATATAATTCCTAACATTGTCAAAAATGAACGCAGTTTATGAGAATTAATTCCGTCAAATCCTGTTCTAAAACTTTCATTAATATTCATATCTTAATCATTTCTTATATTTAGTTTACAAAATATTGAATTAAACAAATAAAAAATATTCATATTATTATCTTCTACCTGTTCCTATCTCCGCCACCACCTCTACCACCACCTCCAAATCCTCCTCCACCACCTCCAGTTCCTCCCACACCACCTCCTCCAAACCCACCTGTACCACCACCTCCAACCCCACCTGCACCACCACCCATTATTTCTCTCATCTGTCTCATGTCACCTCGATTATCAGCACTTCCCTGTGAGGAAGTAGTTTTCGCAGGTTTAGTTTTGATTTCCGTTCCAAACTTTTCAAGTTGAACTGTTGGGTCTCTTAAAGCTACTTTTTCTCCTTCTTCCAAACCTCCTTCAACAACTATATAATTATTATTGGTCTTACCAACTTTTATTTCTCTTTCGTTCCAGGAAGAACCAGAAGAACCAACAACATAAGCAATGGTTTTCCCTTCCTTTTCAAACACTGATTCAATAGGGACATATTTTTCACTATCAATTTTTTCAGTTATAATTTCAACTGTTGAAGACATTCCCGGTTTTAATAATTGATTTTCTCCGCCATCTATTGTGATGATTACATCAAACACCTTTACGTTTGAACCTCTATCTCTTCTTGCAAGATATGCAATATCCGTTACTGTTCCGGTAAATACGGCATTTTGGACAGCATCCAATCTTATAACCGCCTTCTGCTCTTTTTCAACTTTTCTTATATCAATTTCATTAATAGACGCTTTTACCTGCATTACAGAAAGGTCTGGAAGTTCAATCAATGGCATCCTTCTAACCGGGGTATCACCGACTTTGAATTTTTCCCTAGTAGTACTTCTAATATTTTCTTTATAAACTACAAGTCCATCCATAGAAGCACGAAGTATTAGTTTCTCACGCTCATCCTTTGCCTGTTTAAGGAACATTTCTGTTCTATTAATCCTCAATTGAGAATTCTTAAGGTCAACATCATTAATAATTTTTTGATTTTTTATATTCTCTTCCTGCTTTTTTAAACTGATATCTGCGTTTTTAAAGTTTAAATCCTCCATCTGTTTTTTTGTTTCGGCTTCGAACTGCATCTGTTGGAGACGAATTTTAGAAAGTTCATAATTATTTTTTGTAACTTCCAAAGAAGACATAAGAGAAGACGTCTGTGATGATTGACTTGCTTTTAGTTTTTCAAGGTCTTCTTTTGCCGAAACAACTTGTGCCTCTCTATCTTCAATTCTCGTATCCAATT
>CAZBIT010000112.1:0-7243 GCA_964491835.1 uncultured bacterium | reverse complement strand
CAGGAATGACACATAGTATGAAATCTAATAAATAACTAAATATTATTTAAAATCAAATAACTTATATACTTTTTCAGCAACCTCTTTAAAATAAAATACAATGCAAAATAGATAAAAAATGAATCCCAAATTCATGTTTTATTAATTAAGTCAAATTTCTATAGGATTCCCAACAAGAGACTGAACATTGAGAGGAAGTTTGTTGAAATTTTCTACTCTTTTTCCAAACTTTCCGAGAGTATTTTCTATAACAAGATAATCAAAATCGGGAATAACGACATCATTCCAGTTATCACCAATTCCTCTTAATGCTACATCAAGCATCATAACAATTTGTTCTCCAAGAGGTTCATCTGAATCAAGGGTTATAGCGCCAAAAAATTCCTGACATTCGGTATAGCCCGCATTATGTGTACCTGTATAAGGTTTAAACTTTTCAAGATCAATTTTTTTCCCAATTTTCTTTGAAACATCCTTAGAATGTGATGCAAAATAATCGATTAATGCTTGTTCCTGAATCCTTGCAGGAAGGTTTTTCTCTGCCACTTCAACGAATTTATCGTACCCAACCTGAAATGCACCCTCTACAAGATTAAACCAATATTTTTGCTCTGGTTTGACTTTAGATGGATGGTCAACTACAACTGCAGAGCGCCGGAGACAGGAATTAAGACCGTCTCGTTTAGGGGAAACCCCGATGTGGATAAATTCTCCTTCATTAATAACTCTATTTAGGGCTTTACCGATTAAAGTCCGATTTGCTTCACCAGCCCCAACAATAATATCCCATCCATTTTCTTCAGAGCCAAGTTGTTTGCCCACAAAATATCCCCATCCAGCAAGCTCTGTTTCGAGCATACCAGGTTTTAAAACCGCTAACATCGAACGAATCATAGCATCTGCAATAACATTGGCATCTCTAATGAGCCTCATTTCTATATCTGATTTAATATATTTTATTCGGTAATATATTTTTTGAGCATCAATTATATTCTCTTTTCCATAAATGTTCTCAAGGTATTCAACAATCCCAGCAGGAATTACCTGACGCGGGGTCAAAAGCGCTATTTTCTCCACTTTCTTGTCTGCTGTCTCTTCCAAAACATTCTCTAAACGTTCAGCTTTTATTGGATATTTCTCATCAGCAAGTTGAAGTAGTTCGACTTTGTGCACCTTTGCCCCTGCTCTGGGAGCGAGTTGTTCTGCTACATAACCACCTTCAAGTCCGGCAATTATATGAAAACCTGTTCTACCTATTATTCCTGCAACTTGTTCTACATGAATGTTTGTGTTTCCACCTAAATATGGAACATCTCCATCGTAATGCTCATCAGAAAAAACAAATCCAACATCAAAGCCCGCTTCATTTATTTTTTCAAAAGTGAGTTTCTGACGCCTCTGAAATTCTTCAAGCGGTGTACTATACATTTTATTTATATCCGGCGTCGTTTTAAGTACCTCAAGTACTTTATCAAAATCTTGCTTCGCTTCATTTATTTTTATTTCAGAATATCCCATAATTTTAGCCCTTTCTATAACTGAATTTGTTATATTTTTATTTTAACAAATTTTTATATGTCAAAAACAACCTAAAAAAATACTATGGAATTCGTCATAAATATTTTTATCTTTATCTTAATGAATTTGAGTTCCGATTCAAAGTTTCTTGTTCATTTGTAAATAAATTTCATTTATATTATAAAAAGGTTTTTCAGGTTTTCCTTTTTTTACAAGTCGAATTAAATCCATATATTTATAATTCTTAAATGCCTCAATACCTTTTCCACTTATATATAAGAGTGCAGTAAGATTTGCGAACTGGATTGCTTCATTTAAATTTAGATTCCCATTTTTAAACTTTTTTAAATTGTTTATAATATAAGCATTGAATCCAGCCCTAAAGGAATCTCCTGCACCAACTGCATCCAACGCTTTAATAGATGAATAATAATTTTCAATTAACTTTGTTATCACATATTTTTTTTGGGAGTGATATTTTATTATTACATAATTCTTAGCAGTTACTGCAAAAATTCTTGAATCTTCAACATCTCTCCAAAACTTTCTTTGCAGGTATTCAAGAAATGAATATGCTTTAGAAACATCATCACTTTCTGAAGCGATATTAATTTTATATTGAGGAATAATCAATTCTACTTCATCATTACTACACATAAATAAGTTTGCTTCATAAAGGGATGGTTTCAAAAGTTCATATTTTTCAGGATTAGAAGTATATGTATGAGTGTCAACCATAACAATGGAATCAATTTCCTTTAACCATTTAATCAATTTTGCAAGATTTTTCCCTTTATTTCGGTCTGCACCTTTATCAAAAAGACCACTATAACTAATTTGAACGACCTTTGGCTTCAATGATAGTATTTTTTCTTTTATCTTATGTGTCAAATCAAAATATCTACCGGCACCTTCGAAGAACGCAATAGGTCCTCTTTTCCCACTCTCATATTTTGGAATGATAGATATATCTGTGTGCCACTTGGTCTTAATAATTCCTTCTGTATTTACACCATATTTTTTCATTCCTTCAAGAAAAAATTCTCCTTCATAATCATAACCAATATATCCCATAATTCCAGTTTTGATTCCCAGAACTGTGGCTGGTGGTGCGATATTTCCCCCTCCACCATAATGTGAACTTTCTATCTGTTCTTTCGTCAGATTTGGTTTTCGAGAAACTACCATTAAAGAACCTTCTTTGATACTAAATTCCCTAACATTAATAGGTTCTTTCACATCGTCAACTAATACAGCTATACTTAAAAAATCAACTTTACCCATAATTACAACTTTTTCTTTTATTATGTTGATATAAACATTTAACCTAAATAATTCATAAAATTATTTATTTTATCGATCAATTTATTGATATTATTAAAATTAATGCAGATTCCGAAACAAATTCGGAATGACAAACATTGTTATTTTGTGATAATGTATAGCATTGCTGTTATCCTTCTTCTATGAAAAAGAATGTTCCAATTCCAGTGCATATTATTAAAATTTTTTTAAAAGAGTTAAACTCGTTCTTCTATTCGTTGATTTATGAATAATACAGGTTAAATATCAATATTAATGAAAAATATATTTATAAAAATTTTATATAGCATACTTTTGAAAGTTTATTTTAAACTTTCTCCGGTAATACATATGGTGGCCTATACATTTGTGTAAGATAGCTATTAGCTTCATCATCATTAATAAATTTTTCAGAATATGGATTAAATTGGAGTGTTCTTTTTAACCTACAGGCAATATTACCCAGGTGACAGAGTGATGTAGATAAATGTCCCTCCAGTATATCTGCATTAAGGTCCTGCCATTTTCTTGATTTGACACAATCTATAAAGTTACTAAAGTGTAAAAGAACTGCATCATTAGTTTTAGGATCTTCATTGGCAAATATGGGACCGGCCTCTTCTTTATATGATGAATAACCGGTTGGTCTAATACTAACTTCTCCGTAATGAACCTGGCTTTTACCACTATCTTCACTCTCTATACTCATCCATCCTTTTGACCCAAAAATTAGGTCTCCGATTTTAATACCACCTTCAGAATTAGTAGCCAAACCCCTTACCTCAAATTGTAATATAGAACCGTCTTCATATTCGAAGATTAAATTCTGAATATTTGGAGTTTCTTGGTCGGAATCCCAAATAAAATAATTACCAATACCATAAATTCTCACCGGATGAATCCGCTTATCCATTGCCCATCTTGCAATATCTGCCTGATGTATTCCCTGATTTCCAAAATCAGTATTTCCTGTATCCCAGAACCAATGCCATTTATAATGAAATCTGTTTTCATTAAAAGGTCTGTATGGGGCAGGTCCGAGGAATGCATCCCAGTTAACTCCTTCTGGAATCTGACTGTCTTTTACATGCCCTATACTGCCACGGGGTTTGAAACAGAGTCCTTTTGCCATATATATCTTTCCAAGCCCATCTTCTTTTATAAATTTCATTGCTTTATTGGTTGCTACATTGCTTCTGGATTGAGTTCCTGTCTGAACAACACGGTTATATTTTCTTGCTGATTCTACCATTTTTCTGCCTTCAACAACTGTATGGGAGACGGGTTTTTCCACATACACATCCTTTCCAGCCTGACATGCCCAAATAGTTTGCAGTGCATGCCAGTGATTCGGTGTTGCAATAGAAACAGCATCAATATTTTTATCGTCAAGAACCTTTCGATATTCCGTTTCTGTTTTTACTTTATAACCGGTCATTTTTTCAACATTTGCAACAGCTTCCGGAAACAATCTCTGGTCAATATCACATAAAACAGCTATTTTTACATTCGAAATTTTTGCTAAAGCATTGTAATGATCCTGACCTCTGCCTCCGATTCCAATTACCGCAATATTTATTGTATCATTTGGACTATTTTTCGCAAAGGACCTTTTCACAATAGGTAAACTAACCATTACACCAGCAGATGCTGTTGTAAACTTTTTTAAAAATCCACGTCTATTAATAGATTGCATAGGTCTACCTCCTTATATATTATTTAAATTTTTTAATTATTAAAAGTTAATTAGCTTAAACTCTGTTAGTTTAAAGTTTAAGATTATTACTTAATATTTGTTTATAAAAGGAAATAAAAATTAGTCCTTAAAATAATATATTAAAAATTTCTTGGATTAAAAATATTTTATTTTTAAGTTAAAAAATAATAATTTGATTTAAAATTAGTTATTCTACATTTTTTACTTCCTTTTAAAAAAAATGTATTTTTCCAATATATTTTTAAAGTAAAGTGTTTAAAATGTTTTGAAGACATACATTAAAGTAAAAATGGGATTGAAATCGAAAAGTGTGCTCCAATAGAAAGTTATAAAATTACTGAAGGAGATCACATTTTCTGTGTACATAAATATATGGATGTAAAATCGGTAACCGAGGGAAATAATCCAATAACTCAATTTACAGAAAAATCAGAATTTGATAAATCATACAAAAGTTGGTTTTGTGAAAATGGGAAAATAAAATATAGATTAAGGTAAGAGGAAGTGCAGACGAAAAAATCTCGACAAAAATATCAAAGAAAATATGAAATATGATGGCTTTTTATCTTTGCTAAAATTTACACTTTTAAAATCGATAAATATCAAGAATATTCCAAAATTTATTATCGTCTAAAAAATTAAATTTAACCTTTAATTAATAATATGGGAGGTATGCTATGATTAAAAATATGAAATTTTTAACTCTGTTATTCATTGTTATCATTTTTCTCATTATTAATGAAATCATTGTTTTAAGTCAAGCAAATGCATTTGATTTATTTACTGTCAGTGATTTGGAAAACATTTTTGAAGACGGTTATAACTGTCCTCCTCCAGAGAGAACGATAGACGTATTTGGTATTGGAGATGAATATATTTCAGCTCAATGTGTTATTAAGGCTAAAGAGGAATTACAGAACGTTACTGTATCAGTAAGTCCTTTAATAAATGATAATTTTGATATTTCTCTACCTTCCAATTCAGTTAGTTGGAACTATATCGGGAGTATTCCTATTAAAGAAAATACACCTACCAGAAAAGCAAGTAATTTAATTCGCATTGCTCCTGCATTGTTTCCGGATTATCTGTCTGAAGAGAGAGATATTTCCTTAAAAAAAGATAAATATCAGGCGGTATGGTTAACTATAAAAGTACCACGCGATGCTCAGGCAGGCAATTATTCAGGAATGGTTACAGTAAAAACAGACAAAGGGAATGCATCTTTACCACTGCATCTTACAATATATCCATTGACTTTACCTCATGAACGGCATCTTAATGTTACTATGTGGTATACCACAAGAGTTTTCGACAAGTTTTATCATACAGGTGAAATGTATTCTGAAAAGTTTTTTGACATGCTCAAAGTATATGCGGATAATATGGCAAATCACAGACAGAACGTTTTTAGTGTTGACATCAATTCGATTATTATTAAACAGGATGCAAAAGGAAAATTAAAATTTGATTTTTCACTATTTGATAGATGGGCTCAAATCTTCTGGGATACTGGGTGTATGGATTTGCTTGAAACCGGCTTTTTGGCGAGATTCGGTGAAGGAGGCTGGAGCAGTAAAGACATTTTCTTGAAAGATTTTAAAATATTAAATGAATCAGCAAATGAGTTTATAACCATTCCCGGAGAAGAATGTATTCCTCAATTTTTGCCCGTGTTTGAAAATCATCTGAGAGAAAAGGGATGGCTCGATAAAACAGTATTTCACATTCAGGATGAACCATCTGTTCATAATGTGCTGCGATGGAGAGAAATTTCCGAGTATATACACAAATATACCCCGTTACTCAAGAGAATAGATGCCATAGAAATAACAAATGCTTTTGATAGATTGGAAATATGGGTTCCCAAAATAAATAATCTCGATGCATGGTTTGATTTATATAAACAAGCCCAGCATGATGGATATGAACTGTGGTTTTACACGGTCGGAATATATCAAGCAGGCGTATATCCGAATAGGATTGTAGATGGTCCTCTTATAGAAAGCCGAATTCTCCATTGGGTAAATTACCGATTTGGAATAACCGGTTATCTCCATTGGGGATTTAATCAATGGACAGAAGATCCTTTCAGAAATCCTGGCATGCATCGGGGTGATGGCTGGCAGGTCTATCCGAAAAAAGATGGTTTAATTAATTCTATCCGATGGGAACAAATGAGGAACGGAATTCAGGATTATGAATATTTCTGGTTACTTGAAGATAAAATAAAAAGTATAATAAGTAAGGTAGGAAAATCTTCTGAAATGTTTGATCCATCACGAAGAGGTCAAGAAATAGCTGCAAATGTAGTTAAAACGATGAGAAATTATTCAAGAAGTCCCTACGTGCTTTATAGTGCGAAAAAGCAAATTATCGATGAAATATTTGATTTGGACTCATCTCCACTGCTTATAGTTCAGACAAATCCACCGGAATTTTCAAATCTCGTTGACCGCACAGCTGTGGAATTAATCGGCATGACTGACCCTGGTACAAAAATAATTGTTAATGACAGGGAATTACCTGTTTCATCTGATGGTTTGTTCATGGAAGTTATTTATGTTTATTTAAAAAGCAACACTATCGTTGTTACAGCTAAAAATGAAAATGGAACTAAGACAACGATTAGATATTTTGATGTAGTATATTAACAAATTCAGGGACACCATACTCATTTCTTGACAATATTGTCAGTAAACTATACAT
>CAZBIT010000111.1:0-7267 GCA_964491835.1 uncultured bacterium | reverse complement strand
TTATGGTAATATTATGTTGAAGAAAAATATATATATCTCTGACATCAGAACAAATGCTGTTTATCTTTTGTTTCTTGCAGAGAGAGAAGGTTCCAAACCATTGACTATCAACATAAATGGTAATGAAACTATTTATAAATCTGAAACCGAAAATAGTTGGAAAACCTTGTCGTTTAATCCTTCCTGGCTTAAGAAGGGTGAAAATACGATTTTGATATCCTGTCCAGAAGGAACAAAGAAAGATTTATGGAAAATTATGATAGGCAGAAAGGATGAATTTGAAAGAGGCAGAGGTGATCCCTCAAAATCTGGTTTGAACTCTTTTGTCAGTACGGATGGAGGGAAAAAATGGGGAAGGAATATACTTGGTGAAACCAGTGATGTTGAGGGTGAATTGACTGTAAGGCTGAGTTTTAACAGATTTATGGAGGATGGATGGATGGCAAGCCCGGTTATTGATCTCTGGCGGAATCCATCTGATGGATTTATGATTCCACAGAGTGTTGTTAATGATTTGCGTCTTACTTGTGAAGCTGATGTGCCAAAAGGAACAAGTGTTATATGGCAGGTCCGTTCTGGAGAGGGACCTGATCCATTAGCAGATTACTGGAGTGAGTATAAAACTGTCGGCGAAGAAGATCAATTATCTGTATCAATCGGAAATCCAGGAAGAAGATATTTTCAGTGGAAATCTGTTCTTAAAACCAGTGATCCAAGAATAACACCTGAAATACATTCAGTAATAGTGGAGCGTAAAGTTTTAAGAATTAATCCTCTGCCGGAAAATATATATGTACTTAATGTGGAAAACCCAGAGATTCTCTATTCATCCTTGTATGGCGAATATGAAAAATATGATGAACCGAAGCTAAAACAACTCCGTGAAAGAGAAAGATTAGACAATATTGCCGCCGGGTGTAAAACGCAGTTTGAGTTGTTAGTTAAGATTTGTGATTATGTTTCGAAGAGATGGGACTGGGTCCCTCCATACAGACAATATCCATCTTGGGATGCTATTGAAATTCTGGACCGTATAGAAAAAGAGGGAGGAGGGGGTATGTGTATTCATTTTGCCATAGTATTCATACAGGCGGTGGAATCTTTTGGCTTTCAAGCACGGCTTCAAAATGTTTATGGGCATGAGGTAGCAGAAGTATGGAGCGATGATTATGGTAAATGGGTATTTTTTGACCCGATGCAGGGCTCAAATATTTATAATTATTCAAAGAAAAATGGTGAACCTTTGGGTTTTAAAGAGATACATAAGACGTATCTTGATATTTTTTACCCGAATTCTCCTATTAACTGGGATTTAGATAAAAAAATGCGTCAACCAATACCAAATGATGCCCCGATAGGTGCAGGTACTTTGGATAAAAATTGGCCCAGATCAGATGTAAGTGATGGTGTAATAAAAGGTTTGTATGATGCTGCAGTATTAAGAATGATGCCCAGAAGTAATTGGATGGCGAAACATAATCCTTCACCACTCGGGCACGGATTAACTGAATATCCCTGGAATGGTTATATTAACTGGTATGATGACCGTACTCCAAGGATGAGAAATCAGAAGAACTTTACTGATAGGGAGGCAGATTATTGGCCAATTCTGAATCGTGTTAAAATGTATGCATCTACCAGTGCCGAAAATGATAGGATGTTTCTCCGTTTTACAACATTTACACCTGACTTTGATAAATATCTTGTAAAATTAGACGAAGGCGAGTGGGTTCCAACAACTGAATATTTTCCGTGGATTCTACATTCCGGTTTAAATAAACTTGAGGTTAGGATTCATAATAAAGCTGGTGTTCTTGGTAAGCCGAGTATCGTTGAAGTGAATCTTGCAGACAGACCTAATCTTCTTGACCGAGGAAAGTGAAAATAATAAGATTATTTTAAATTGTAATAGTAAGTGATTGCAAAAACAAAAAGGACCTCTCATTTTATAAAGACAATGAATGTTTAAAAAATATAGGATTAGTTTGGTCTAAGTATTTGGACGACTTCTTTTTTTACAGTTAAATACAAAGAGAGAAAGAAGTTGCTGGCTAATAGAATTAATATATAATCAATCTGTATATTATGTCGTGGGACGATCACAATAATGGAATAGATAACAGATAATACTAAAATATAATAGAGGCTGTAAGATATATTTTTTGTTTTTGGATTAGTGGAATCAAACCACCAGAAGTAATAAAATATTTTTATTGTTAGTTTAAAATGAATATTATTTTGAGTTATAAAGATTATGCTACTAAAGATTTAATAAAAAAAACAGCAAATTTTAATTTATATAATCGCAATAATTTAAAATAATAAATTTACTAAAGTTCCATCAATTTAATTTCATATTTATCTTTTTTGCAGTAATTAATTGCACAGGACCTAATAACCCAGATTCTAATAAAGGAGTATCTTTCCATAATATATGAAATGTAAAGTTTAATAAGAGGTGGGGGTGGGAACATTCACATTACTTGCTGTTAATGGGAATGGAAGGGAATGGCGGGGACAAGCGAAGCCCTGTTGGACATTTTAAAAAATTTGGATAAATATAAAATGGACTGATTTCCTTTTTTAAAAAAAATGTAGTGAGCCCTGCCTGATGAATGCAACTGTATAATTGATTTACTTACAAAGAATGCTATCTTATTCTTACCTGCTCTCGGTCGTGCCGAAATTGGTGGATTTTTAAAACCTTTCTCCAAACTCAAATCATCAGAATTATTAGTATTGCAAAAGGTGATTTCAATGTTTCCCAAAAGAAATACTGTTGATAATAAAAAACATAGAAATTCATGTAACATAATTATTTCTCCATTAAATTTGAAAGATTTGTTTATAATATTTGATTAAATAAAATTATTTGGGAATATCAATACAAAAAACTATGTAGCAACCTAAAATATGAATTTACTATGTTTTTTCAAAATATTTTCAGCATATTTTCTAAATTTTGCTTTAAAGTTTAACAATTCTCTTTTGATTTGCGGATTGATAAGCAATTAGAGCAACTCTTGTCATTTCAAATGGTTCTTCTGGTAACAAAATGTGTTTTCCCTCCCCTCGGAGTTCTGAGATAAAATCTCCCATTAATGATTTTCCTTCAGTGAGAGGAAGGTTAACGGGTTTTGATGATGAAGTTATAAGTTCAACTCTTTCTCCTAAATCTTTTATTTCGATTACACCTTCGGAGCCAATAATTCTGAGACGGTCATCTCCGTGAGTTGGTGCGGTCTCTGGGCGGAGATAATCAATGTTTATTAAAGCAGTCCCGTTATTACTCAAACGAAGTAATACACCAACATAATCTTCTAATCCGGGATATTCGGGGTGGTCTTTGTTGCCTTGGAATGCTACTACTTCAGAATAATCTAATCTTGTAGTATAGTGAATATAGTCAATAGCGTGGATGCCAACCCAGGGGATTGTTCCTCCATAAGTTTCTGCTTTTTTGTAAAAATCGGGTCGACTTTCACCAAATTTATAAGATTTTTGCGCCGTTATTAGGATAGGTTCACCTATTTTACCCTCTACGACTGCTTTATGCACGGTTTGGAAGGATGGTGAAAATCTCATATCAAAAAGACCTGTCAGACGAACTTTATTTTCAATCACCGCTTTTAGCAACGTATTTAGGTCTTCTAAAGTTGTTGCGATGGGCTTTTCCGTAATAATATGTATCTTCTTTTTTGCTAATGCAATAGATGCTTTTGCATTTAAGTAATATGGGAGGCATACTCCTACGATGTCAAGTTCTTCTTTTTCTAACATTTCTTCATAGTTGTCATAGAGTTTGACTTCTTTGGGAAGATTTTTAATTCTGTTATTGTGATTAGCATAAGCAACTAATTTTACATTTTTCATACTTGGCAGGTCGCCTAGTATTGTGCCTGTATGTCCATCAGTTCCAATCATACCAATTTTTATGAGTTCATCAGGTCGAAATGTTTTGAATTTGTAATCAAATTTAGAATATTTGATTTGACTTAATTCCGCATAAGCAGAGGAATTTAAAGAGATTAAAGATGTTCCTAATCCTGCTACACAGAATGTTTTTAAAAATTCTCGTCTTTCTAAATTAATTTTTTTATTTTGCATATTAATCTCCTGTATTTGGGTGATTAAAGAATTTTTTTATTCAGATAAATTTTAATGATTAAATTATTATATCGCAAGTGGAAAATGATTTTTTAAAAATTTTAATAACAAAAATACTTGTAATTAAAATAATAATTAAATATATTATTTACTTAAAAATCTTGAATATTCAAATAATTCAATAAAATTGTATTGGAGGGGAATATGAAGTTCAGGACTTTATTGAATATTATTCTTATCATGTTTTTAGCATTTTTTGTTAGTTTTGACTGTAGTAAGAAATTAACCGACAAAGAACTTTTAGAACTTGCTCAAAAAGAAAATAGTAAAGGGAATAATGAAAAGGCAATAAAGTTATACGAAAAATTGATAAGAATTCATCCTGACAGTGAATATAGTCCTATGGCTTTATTTATGATTGGATACATTAATGCAAATGAAATTAAAGATTATGAAAGAGCAAAAAAAGTTTACGCAGAATTTTTAGAAAAA
Source organism: uncultured bacterium (assembly GCA_964491835.1). Classification (GTDB taxonomy): domain Bacteria; phylum SM23-31; class SM23-31; order JAUVVT01; family JAUVVT01; genus CAZBIT01. The sequence continues at coordinate 2,668 of CAZBIT010000111.1, read as the reverse complement.
TATCCGACAAGTGAACTTGCTAATTCCGTAAAGTTTGAACTTGAAAATATGGGTAAAAGCCCCGATGAATTAATAAGGTGACTTTTTAGACTTATTGTTCAGTTTCATTTGAAACCGATAAATTAAGCCAATTTATCGGTTTTTTATTTATGTAATTTTATAATTGTTTTTGTTAAAAACTTTCTAATAAAATGGAACTTTTAAAGTTATTATAAGTATTAATAAAGTAATATTTTCTATGGATAATAGAAAAGAGCAATATTGGTTATGAAAAGATTAATAATACTTGTATTTTTCTTGATTTTATTATTCAATCCGGAATTTTCATTTACCCAGCAGAGTGACTCTCTTAAAGAAGAAATTTCAATTACAGCATCAACAAGTCAAACAAACGTTCCTTTAAACCGAACAGTAGATTTTTCCATTACTATTAAATGGAAAGGAGAGCAGAATAGATATATTATAGAAGATTTTGATAACCCAAAACTCACTAACTTTGAAATCGTCAACACTTCTTCATCCAATATAGTTGAGGACATTAATAAAGTGCAATATTCAAAAAAGGTATATTCTTATAGTTTGAAACCAATGGAATTGGGTATGGGTTACGTTGATGGAATATTTCTGAAATATACTGATAATTTAAGTGGGGAAAGCAATATTATTGTTACAAAAAGAATTGAGATAAAAGTAACAAAACCAATTGAAGAGGCGGATTACACTTTTATAGTTTATATTATTTTTGGTTTATTTTTTATAATTGCGGTCGTTTATTTTATTATTTTTGCAATTAAAAGAAAAAGGCAAAAAGAAATAGAGAAACTCAAAAAAGAGAGTGAAGAAGTAGAATTAGAGACCCAATATCTTGAAATCATCAAGAATTACAGACCCGATGCTGGAAAGGATTTGAATGAATTTTTGAACGAAGTTTCTCAATTACTGAACAAATATATATCTCAGAAATATTCATTTGAAATAACGGGATTAAACAAAAATGAAATTATTACAAAACTTGAAGAAAAGAATGTTGAGAAACGTACAATCGATAAAATAAATGAAATTATTGAAAAAAGTGAAGTATATCGATTTTCTGGAGAAAGGATAAATTTGGCAGAATATGAGTTAATTTATTCATCTATTACATCGATAATAGAAGAAAATTTTATACAGAAGAAAAAATTGGATGAAAAACAAATAAATTAGTTGGAGGTAATATGGATAAGGATATTAAAGCGATAAACGAAAAAATCGAGAGAGAGAGTGAATTTGTTGATAAATTAATCGCCGAGATACATAAGGTTATTGTTGGGCAGAAATATATGATAGAGAGATTACTTATTGGACTTTTATCAAATGGACACATTTTATTGGAGGGCGTTCCCGGACTTGCGAAGAGTTTGTCTGTTAGCACTCTTTCAAAATCAATTCGCACTAAATTTCAGAGGATTCAATTTACTCCCGACCTTCTTCCTGCGGATTTAATAGGAACTATGATATTCAATCAAAGGGAAGGAACGTTTCAGGCAAAGAAAGGTCCTGTATTTTCAAATCTCATACTTGCAGATGAGATAAACCGTTCACCTGCAAAAGTCCAGAGTGCACTTTTAGAAGCGATGCAGGAAAGACAGGTAACGATTGGTGAAAAATCATACCCACTTGAAGACCCATTTTTAGTCCTTGCAACGCAAAATCCTATCGAGCAGGAAGGAACTTATCCTTTACCAGAAGCCCAAATCGATAGGTTTATGTTGAAAATCAATATTGGTTACCCTAATAAGGAGGAGGAACTCGAAATAATAAATAGGATGACGCGAGATGGTGTTTTAGAAGTTAGTCCCGTTGTAACACCAGAAGATATAATCAAAGCAAGGCACGTTGCTACGGAAGTATATATCGATGAAAAAATAAAAAGATATATACTTGATATAGTTTTTGCCACAAGAAATCCTGAAAATTATGGGCTTGATGATTTAAGACCACTAATAAGATATGGAGCATCTCCAAGGGCTTCTATATATCTGACAATGGCTTCAAAATCACATGCCTTCTTAAAAAGAAGAGGGTATGTTACGCCTGAAGATGTCCGTGCCATAGGAATGGATGTTTTAAGACACAGAATAATTATCACTTATGAAGCGGAGGCAGAAGAAGTTACATCAGAGGATATAGTAAGAAAAATTTTAAATAAAATCGAAGTGCCATGATTTTTTTTGATTTATCAGAAAAATTTATAAAGTTTTCTTGTCTGCTTCTTTTTCAAAAGAAGTAGTAGAAAAATTAAAATAAATATAAAGCGATGATACCGAAGGAAATATTAAAAAAAGTAGAGCAGATAGAGATTCGGACTCGAGGATTAGTAAATGATGTATTTAGCGGTGAGTATCATTCAGTTTTTAAAGGAAGGGGAATGGAGTTTTCCGAGGTAAGAGAATATCAGTTTGGTGATGATATTCGAACTATAGATTGGAATGTTTCTGCAAGAATGGGACACCCGTATGTGAAGGTTTTTGAAGAAGAAAGAGAATTGACGGTTATGCTTTTGATTGACGTTAGTTCTTCCGGAGAATTTGGAACTATTGAGAGAATGAAAGGAGAGATTGCTGTTGAGATTTGTGCATTACTTGCTTTTTCTGCAATTAAAAACAATGATAAGGTGGGATTAATAATT
>CAZBIT010000110.1:0-7279 GCA_964491835.1 uncultured bacterium | reverse complement strand
TTTACTTTTTCAAGTGTTTTTTCTATCCTGCCAACTTTTACTATTTTTATTTTAAATTAATTATTTATTTTCTTGTCCCTTTATTATTAAATTTAACATAATATTTTTAAAATAAGAATTAAAAAATAATAAACCAAATTAGTAAATTAATAAACAAAAATCATAAACTTCAAAGGATGATATTTTTATTCCAAAAATACTAACATTCGTTTGCATTTTGCAGAATGATGTTTTAAATTAGTTTCATAAATTAATTTAAGAGGTAAAAATGAAAAGAAGGAATGTATTAAAATGTATTTTATCCTTAGGTGTGATTAAGTTTGCAGATTCTTTTGCTAATTCTGCGGAATATGGGAAAAATATGATAGATGAGAAAGTAGAATCGACTTTTAAAGGTCTTCAGAAATTAAAAATAACGGATATTAAAACAATCTTAACTGCACCGAATAAAATACGATTAGTAGTTGTAAAAGTTATGACAAGTGAACCTGGATTATATGGACTTGGTTGTGCTACATTTACTCAAAGACCATTAGCGGTTGCAACTGCGATAGATAAATATTTAAAACCATTTTTAATTGGAAAAGACCCTGACCAGATTGAAGATATATGGCAGACTTCTTTCGTCAGTTCCTATTGGAGAAATGGACCTGTATTAAATAATGCAATGAGTGGAATTGATATGGCATTATGGGATATTAAGGGAAAACGGGCAAATATGCCTGTATATCAACTTTTAGGTGGTAAATGTAGATTTGCCGCCGACACATACACTCATGCATCAGGAAGAGATTTTCAAGAAGTTGAAGATAGAGTCCGAGAATTTATGGAAAAAGGTTATCGACACATTCGTGTTCAAGTTGCCGTTCCAGGATATGATACTTATGGTTCAGCCCAGAAAAAAACTGAAATGCAAACGGAAGAGATTGAAAGAATTTTCGAGCCGTCTGCTTATGTGCGAATTGTTCCAAAACTTTTTGAACATTTAAGAAATAAAATTGGAGATGAAGTTGAATTACTTCACGATATTCACGAAAGAGTCCCTCCGATACTTGCTATCAATCTTGCGAAAGAACTTGAAAAATATAGACTATTCTTTCTTGAAGACCCATTTGCACCAGAAGATATAGGATATTTTAGGACACTTCGCCAACAGACATCTACACCTATAGCAATGGGTGAATTATTTAACAATCCAAATGAATGGATAGATTTAATAAGCAATCGTTTGATAGATTTTATTCGTGTTCATTTGTCCCAGATTGGTGGAATAAGTATGGGGCGAAAGATTGCTGTTTTATCTGAAATTTTCGGCGTGAGAACCGCTTGGCATGGCCCGGGCGATGTTTCACCTGTTGGTCATTTAGCAAACCTTGCTCTTGATCTTTCCTGCTATAACTTTGGCATTCAAGAAAGTGTCATATTTGGTCCTGAAACACGAGAAGTTTTTCCAGGATGCCCTGAAGTCAAAAATGGTTATATGTATCCAAATGAAAAACCTGGTTTTGGAATCGATGTTAATGAAGAACTTGCCAATAAATTCCCATTCCCTCAGGATAGATTGGAGGGTAGTTGGAGACCTATAAGAAAAAGAGACGGAACTGTAATCAGACCATAACTTCTTTCAATATAAACATAATTTTAATAATATATGGAGGAGGAATATTACAAAACAAATAAAAAGAAGAGAATTTATGAAGAAACTCTCTTTTTGTTTTTTTAAATTGGTCTAATATCAAAAATCTCTGAAAATACGATGACTCCAAATAATTCAGGAAATGTCTATTTGTGGCGCAATGGTATGAAATGGTGGTAATATAAATACAAATAAATCTTATAAATCCTCAATGAATACTTATGATACTATTGTATTAATGTATAACTTAAAAAGTCGCTTAAATATTTAACCACTTTTAAATTAAAATTATATATTAGTTTTTAATATAAAGTGTCCGAGATGTTATGAAGACATACAATTTATCAGTTTAGCAAAAATTCTTGAGTTTATTTATGGAAACTTAAAATAATACAATTAAATCAAGAAAAGGGGGTAAATTATGAAATATTTATGGTTGTTATTGTGTGTAATTTTATTTTGCAGTTTTAATGCTGGCGCAAGTTTTTCTCAATCACTATGGGAACTGGCAAACGAAAACAAGGATGTTCTAAGGATCTCCACTCTTTTCACGGCAGGGGATGTACGTAACCATCTGTCCACAGATGAGGGGATAAACAAGGCGATTGACTGGTGCAAAAATACCGGGATCACCCGTGTTTTTCTTGAAACATATAGAGGGGGATATACCGCTGAACGTGGAACACTGGAACGAGCCAAAACGATATTTGAAACTGCGGGGATAGAAGTCTCTGGTTGTGTAACCACAACTCGTATAGGAAAACTAAGCTCATCAGGAGGGCAGTTGTCATGTTATACAAGCAAGGAAACGCAGAAAGGACTTAAAGGTATCTTTGAATTCACTGCGTCCATATTTGACGAGTTCATTATAGACGATTTTTTCATGACTGACTGTCAATGTGAGGATTGTCAGAAGGCGCGAGGCAGGAGATCAATGGCAGAATATCGCTGTGATCTTATGAACGAGGTCAGCCGCGAATATATAATAAAACCAGCAAAAGCGATAAATCCGAAGGTTAAAATTATCCTCAAGTATCCTCTGTGGTATGATTTTTTCCACTGGCGGGGGTATGAAGTATTGGGAGAAACCGCCTCGTACGATATGATATGGGTAGGCACCGAAACCCGAGATTACGATTATTATGTCAGCGACAGTGGAGATGTTCAGTACAAAGCATACTTCATAATGCGCTGGCTCGGAGGGATAGGTGGGGCGAAAACCGGCGGCGGCTGGTTTGACAACCTCTATACTTCGCCGGACACTTATGCAGAGCAGGCGCGCCAGACCGTCCTTGCCGATGCCAGGGAAATGATGCTGATGAACTATGGCGAGAATATACGGCGGCCTGATAACATTGAAAAATTGCGTCGTGAGATTCCCGGTCTATTCGAACTCGCCAAGATGGTGCGTAATAAACCTCTCAAGGGCGTAGTGGCAACGAAACCGGTAAACAGCGATCCGTATGATAATTTCGATGCAACAGAACCGTTTTCCATTACAAAGCCGGACGTGTATGTTTACGATTTCATTGGTATGTTAGGGCTGCCACTGATACCCTCGACAGGGATTGATACGAACGCCGACGCTGCGTTTTTCCCGGTTCAGGCGCTCAAAGATCCGATGCTCTCCGAAAAACTAATGAAGATGCTCTCTGAGAATAAGCCTGTGTTAATTACTGACGGGCTTGCAGAGCGACTGGGCAATATAGGACAATATAAAAATCTGACGGTTTTACCAGTCAACGGCAATACGCACAGTCTGCTGAAATTAAGCCGTGAAAAGTTGAACGCTATCAGGGATAGGATGCTTGCGCCCATTGGCATTAAATTTGATGCCCCGAGCAAAGTGGGATTGTATCTGATAGGCGATGATATTCTGGTTATAGAAAACTTCAACGTCACATCGGTTAATGTCGCTGTTGATACCAAATTTTCTATGGAGGCGCAGGTAAAGCTTATTTTACCGCAAGAAGGAAGGGTAAATCCTGAATTTACCAGCAGGCAGATTAAAATTAATAGAATACCGCCGCGAACCCTGGTTGCGATAAAATATTAATTACTAAGGAATCCTCTTATATGTAAATCACATATCTGTTTGCAAATACAGGATTGAAAAATTTAAAGGAAGGCTGGTTATAAATATTAAATCAATCATTTTTAGAATTTTTGTATAGTATTATATAGATTAAAATAAAGAAAATAAATGTATTTATTTGTGTCAGCGATGGTGTTAAATGGCATCGATTGTAATAATTGGTGACAATTTAGAGTGTAGTGGCTATGCAGTTATGATAATTGTTATTTAATAATTTAGGTAGTTTTTTAAGTTTTAGAGCCACTGACTTTTAATCAATTGTTATGTTAAGTAGCATATATTTAGTGCTATGGTTACTTCAGAAATATATAATTAGTAATGTTCATATCAAAACCACTATAAAATTTAAAAGAAACATTGAGTAACTGTGTGTATAAATATATTCTAATGTTAGTTTTGAATATCTGAATATTTTGAACGCATTTAAGATAATTTTCTATAATACTCGTTTACTTAATAAGCAAAAAAGAATACAAATGCATGAATATTCAAACTGTCTGGTTTCACAATCACAAAACTTTTTAATCTAAAGATATGTTTATCCACGTTTCAATGCCTTTAAGATCCGTTCGGGTGTCATTGGAAGTTGGAATACTCGCGCACCGATAGCATCAAAAATCGCATTTGCAATGACAGCGCCCATATTAATAATAGCAGGTTCCCCACCACCCTGTGGTGTAAGTTCCTTATTCTCAACCAACACTGTTTTAATTTCAGGTAACCAGGAAAAGCGCGGCAGTTCATACCCATCAAAATTGTGGTTTAATATTTCTCCACCTCTGAATTGAATCTCTTCAGTCAGAGCATATCCAAGACCCATTGTAACGCATCCCTCCATCTGTATCTTTGCACCTTCTGGATTAACAACAATACCCATATCCTGTGCACAAACAATTCGTTTTACCCGAACTTTTCCGGTACTTTTATTCACTTCCACTTCAGCAATGGTTCCAACGTATGTGCCGGAATCTGTTCCAAGGGAAACACCTATTCCTCTTCTACTAGATGCTCCCGCTTTAGTCCATCCAAATTCTTTTGCAGCGGTTTCAAGTACTTTTCTCATTCTTTCATCGGTTAAATTATTCAGGCGAAATTCAACCGGATCAATGCCTGCCTGTGAAGCCATTATGTCAATATGCGATTCCCTTGCAAATGTATTTGTATTATTGCTGGGAGCTCGCCATGCTCCTGTACCAAATGGATGAGCAGTAATACCTTTTCTGCTTCCGTATGACTTGATTTTATTGTTAGGTATATTATAAAATTGATTAGCTCCACGCGTGCCAGCATAGTAAACATCATAATCCCAGAAAGTAATCTTTCCGGCACCATTAATCCCCGATTTTATTTTTACGACTGCCGCGGGTCTAAACGTATCGTTGAAAAATTCCTCTGAACGATTCCATACAACCTGCACCGGTTTACCAACCAACTTAGATAGTTTTGCTGCTTCAATGGCCTGTCTGCCTGCTGTCTTGCCTCCAAATCCTCCTCCGACAAAAGGTGTAATGGTCCTGACATTATCCGATTTGATTCCAAGTGCATTGGCAATCTGATCTCTAAGTCCGAATGGCGATTGAGTAGAAATCCAGACAGTCGCTTTACTATTTTCCACGTGTGCCAACGCAGAGTGCGTCTCAATAGGTGCGTGGGCAACGTAACTGTTGTAATATTGTGCCTCAAAAGTTTTGGATGAAAGTTCGATTCCCTTTTCGATGTTTCCATCGTCTTCGGTGACATTTGGTTCACCAGCAACTTTAAGCAGGTGGTCGAAGATAGTCTTATCGTCGAATTCGGCGGCTGGAACATCAAATTCTGCTTTAATTAGTTCGAGGGCTTTTTCAGCGGTCTCAGGATTCTCATGAAGGGCTGCCACAAGGTCGCCCTCTTCAATAATCGTTATTTTCTCGATTTTTTTCGCTGTCGAAGTATCGACCTTTTTCAAGGTTGCGTTGTGTGCTGGTGGTCTGAGTATCTTCGCGTACAACATTCCGGGCAACCTAATATCACCTGCGTATCTTGCCTTACCGGATACTTTTTCTACAGCATCTCTTCTAAGATACGGTTTCCCAATAATCGAAAACTCGGAAACAGATTTTAAAACTGCCTGTTTATCGAGACGCCTCGTAATCTTTTTTCCCTGTGCTAATTCACCATACATAACCCGGTTTTCTTTTCTTCCTTTTTCAAAAATTACGCCATATTCGGCAACAAGATTTTCTTTCGATGCTTTTAATCGCTCTGATGCCAATTCAATCAAAACCCCTTTTGCTTCCGCTGCTGCTGCTCTGAGAGCAGGTCCAAAAAACCGTGTAGTCCTTGACCCGGTCGTTGACCTATCATAGGGACACAAAGCAGTATCTCCCAGAACCATATCAATGGACTCTACAGTTACATTGAGTTCTTCGGCAGCCATCTGAGCAAGAGACGTTATAACACCCTGTCCCAACTCTGCCTTACCGGAATAGCAGGTTATCCGTCCGTTTTCATTTATTCTTAAATAGGCATTAAAATCAGATGGATATTCATCTCCCATCTGTGCTTCAAGTAACAACGGGTCTCCGACTGAAAAAAGTATTACAATACCACCACCGACAAGTTTGATAAAATCCCGCCTCTTCATTTCCTTCTGAGAAAGAAAATCAATTATTTTTACGTTATTTTTGTCTTCTTTTTCCATTGATACACCTCAAATTAACTAATTGTTAAGATATGGACTCGATTGCACGAAGGATGCGGTTGTGTGCACCACATCGGCATAAATTGTCATCCATCTTTGCTATTATTTCATCTCTTTTAGGATGAGGATTTTTCAATAAGAGTGCGTAAGCATTCATTATCATACCGGGAGTACAAAATCCGCACTGCAGAGCGTCGTGTTCAACAAAAGCTTTTTGAAGCGGATGCAATTCACTACCTTTGGACAATCCTTCGATTGTAGTAACCTCTCTGCCATCAACACTGCTCATTGAAATTTGGCAGGACCTGACTGCTTCGCGGTCGATTATCACTGTACAGGCACCACACAAACCCTCACCACAACCAAACTTTGTTCCAGTCAAACCGAGTTCGGTCCTCAAAACCCATAGAAGTGTTCGTTCACTATCTATGTTTAGTGAGATGGATTTTCCGTTAAGTTTGAAATTAATTGTCTTTTTCATATTGTTCTCTTTTTAATTAATATTTAAGAGGAATATTTAAAGTTGAAAATCTTTACATCAATTTTATATATATCTATTTTTAAAATTTATTAGTTTTATAATAAAAAAATTTTTTAACAGATACAAGGCAATTTTTATATTTTTAATAAATATTGTTCTAAAATGACAAATCCGTAATCCATTCTTTATTTATGCAAAAACTAATAAATTAAGTAGCTTAATGGTTTTATACTGTTGATTTATTTTTCGTCAGATTTTGCCATAAAATGCCAATTTTGGGGGTCTAAAAGGAGGACTAATCTTTTTGCATTAATGTCTTTTTATTACAATCGAAATAAAGTTATGTTTACCTTCAAAACAAATTGAACAGATTTGGGATAAAAAAAG
>CAZBIT010000109.1:0-7282 GCA_964491835.1 uncultured bacterium | reverse complement strand
GTAGCAGGTTTTGAAAAGTATGGTGGTCCATTGATTGTAGTTGATTTTGGCACTGCAACTACTTATGATGTAGTTCTAAAAGATGGGTCTTATCTTGGGGGGATTATTTCTCCCGGTATCGAGATGATTTCAGAAATGCTCCACAAAAAAACTGCAAAATTACCACTCGTTGAACAAAAATTTCCAAAAAGAATAATTGGAAGAAATACTGAAGAAAGCATTCAGTCGGGTATTATGTATGGAGTAGTTGTTCAGGTTGAAGGATTTGTTGAACTTTTAAAAAAAGAAATTAACGAAAAACCTAAAGTTATTGCTACTGGGGGATTTACGGATTTGATTCGGGGGAAAACTAATGTAATCGATTATTTCGAACCGTTTTTAATCTTGGAAGGATTAAACATAATTTATAAAAGAAATATAAAAAAATAAATTATATAGAGATGAGGTATTATGGAAGTTAGTTTATTAAAAAAAGTTCCTCTTTTTCACTCTCTTAAAAAAGATGAACTTGAAAAAATAGCACGTTTGACGTCATTACATAATTACAGTAAAGATTGTATCATTCTAATGGAGGAAGAGACTGGAACTTCGCTTTTTATAATCAATAAGGGAAGCGTGAAAATCTCGAGAGTAAGTGACGAAGGGAAAGAAGTTATACTCGCAATACTTCGAGAAGGGGATTTTTTTGGAGAACTATCTCTCTTAAATGGAGAAACAAGGTCAGCCAATGTTACCACAATTGAAGATTCTGAATTATTAATATTAAGAAGAGAGGATTTTTACAATCTTTTAAACAAACATCCAGAGTTATCTATATTACTCTTGAAGGAACTTGCCAAAAGAATTAGAATGTCGGATACACAAATTAAAAGCCTTTCACTCCTTGATGCAGTTGGCCGTGTCGCTTCCACGATTATACAACTTTATGAAACAAAAGGAACTATAAAAGAAGGGAAAATGATTATAGAAAAATTACCATCTCAACAAGATATGGCTAATATGGCTGGAACTTCAAGAGAAACTGTATCGAGAGCATTAAATATGTTTGCTAAAGAAGGTTTTATTGTAAAAAAAAGGAATAAAGTTATTATTGAAAAATTCAAGAAATTTAAAGGCTTATATGGATAATTTTAATATAATTCGAAGATACCTAAATCTATACTAAATCCTAATTTCAAAAATATATTGAAATTGTATTTAATTTTTTCTTGACTTTTATTTTTCAAAAAATTATATTTATTGATAAAATTTATATATTAATAATGTATTATTGTATTATTAATGTTAAATTTATTGAATATTTCTCTTGAATTTCAAGAGAATGAATATAATGAATAAAAAAAATTTGCTGTAAAGCATATAAATAATAAATCAAATTTTGACAAATAGATAAAAAAATAATAAAAAGGAGAAAATTGTCATGAGACAGGGTATTTTTATCACTATATTGATGGTTGTTGCATTTGCAATTGCTTATTATATTTTCACCTATATGCTTCCTGATTATCTCAGAGCGGGCGGGCCGTTAGTAGTTGTTCTCATTATGCTATCAATCATGGTTGTTACATTTATATTTGAACGTCTTTTTGTTCTTAATGCAGCCAGAGGAAGGGGTTCACTACATACCTTTTTGAAAAACATTAAAAAAGAAATTGACGAAGCAAATATAGATGGGGCTATTGAAATATGCAATAAACAGCGTGGCTCCTTTGCCAATGTTTTACGGGCTGGTTTAGAAAAATACAATTTGATTAAAAAATCTGATAAAAATCCATCAAACGCAAAAGAAACAATGGAAGAAATTAAAAGGTCCATTGATGAAGCTATGATGTTAGAGGTTCCTATTCTAGAAAAAAATCTCGTTTTTTTGTCCACTATTGCTTCTATAGCAACTTTAGTGGGTCTTTTAGGAACAACAATAGGTATGATTAGAGCTTTTAGAGCGTTGGCTCATACGGGAGCACCGGATGCAATTCAATTGTCCGTTGGTATCTCAGAAGCTTTAGTCAATACTGCGGGAGGTCTTTTGTGTGCAATTTTGAGCATTGTTTTTTATAATTATTTTGTTACCAGAATTGATAATTTTACATATATGATTGATGAGGCAAGTCTTGCAATGCTTGAAACCTTGACAAAATAACAATAAAAAAAGAGGTTTATCAATGGTTAGAAAAAAGAGTCGAATTAGTATTTTTATTGATATGACACCAATGGTGGATGTGGTTATGTTGCTATTAACATTCTTTATGTTGACTACTCATTTTAAACCTCCATCAGAAGCCGAGGTTATTTTACCAAGTTCACATTCTGCATTTAAATTGCCTGAATCAGACGTTATGACAATTACGGTCACTAAAGACAATAAAATTTTCCTTGGATTTGACAATCAAATAATTAGAGCAAAATTATTTGGTGAAGAAAATAAACTTAAATCAGGCATTGAAGTAGAAGATAAGCAGATGCTGGCTGACTTGCTAATTCGGGCAAGAGTTTTAAATCCTAAACTTCGTGTAGTAATTAAAGGAGACAAAGAGGCCCCATACGGTCCTGTGGAAGATGTTATGGAAATTTTTAGGAAGGCAAGAATTACGAGATTTAATCTCGTTACAGATTTAGAGGCAGAGGCAAAATTATAATTATATATATAATTGTAAATTTTTGTATATATAAATATATATAAAAAATATGAGCAAAGGAACAATTGGATAATAAAAGGAGTATAAAAAATGGCAGTAGTAGATTTAGGTGCAGGAGGTAAAAAAGGTCGTGGGAAAAAACGTAAGGCAAAAAGACGAGTAAGTGTACGCATTGATATGACGCCAATGGTGGATGTCGTTATGTTGCTTATTACATTTTTTATGCTCGCTACGGTTTTCAATACTCCGCAAACGATGGAAATAAATATTCCTCCGGAGGAAACAAAAGTAGAAGTGGCTGAATCGAACTTGTTAACTTTGCGCGTTAATGCAAATGGAGACATTTTTTGGAATATGGGGATGGAAAAGCCTAAATTAATAGATTTTAAAAGTTTGAGACCATTACTTATGGAAAGTCTTAAAAATAATTCAAAACTTATTACACTTGTGAAAGTGGCACGTGAAACAACATATGAAAAGATGGTTGATATTATGGATGAATTGAATTTAGCATCGATCACAAGATTTAGCCTTGCACCTTTTACTCAGTATGATAAAGAAGTGATACCGAAGGTGGGATAATTATATTATAGATTTTCTATTGCTCAATTTTAAATATTCTTTATAAGCAATTTTGTGATAAAGAATTAATATAATACTAATTGTATATTTATTGTTTTTCAAAACATCGGGAGAAAATAATGGCAGTATATGTTTTAAGAGTGGGCCGTGATTATGGAGCCCAAGAACTTTTAAAAAATGCTTATAAATATATGTCGTATGCTTTAGTTATTGCGACCTGTATTCATATGGGCTTAATAGGTATCTATTGGGGTTCATTATACTTATCAAAAGAGGAAGCACCGGTAAGAACCGTAAGAATTCTAAAATACAGTGAGTTAGGTCCACCTCCCTCTATTACTGGACTAAGCGAAGCTGTGGCACCCTCTGTGTCGGTTGCAAATCCAGCTTCAAGACCACAAATTGGAATCCCTGTTCCTGTTCCTGATGCTGAAGTATCTCCTGAACAAACTTTTTTAACACAGCAAGAACTCAGTAAGATTACAGAATCTGCTGCTCCAGGAATAGGCGTTGGAGATGCAGGATTAAGGATAGAAGAAGACGTAAATGTGAAAGTAGAAAATATTGAAGAAGAAGCTCCACCGGCTGATTATGTTCCAATGGAAAAGGCACCAGTACCTGTTAAACAAGTTAAACCTGAATATCCTGACATTGCTAGAAAGGCGGGGATGGAAGGTAAAGTATGGGTCAAAATATGGGTGACCAAAGAAGGAAAAATCAAACAAGTAGTTATTATAAAAAGTGATTCAGAAATATTTAATCAGGCAGCAATTAATGCAGCTAAACAATTCGTATTTACCCCAGCACTTTCAGCAGCTGGCCCTGTAGCAGTATGGGTTACCTTCCCATTTATATTCAGTTTACGTTGATGATTGATAACATATATGCATATCAATGAATAAATTTAATTTCCCTAAAGTATTAGGTTACCTTGTATCTATTATAGCAATTATTACTGGAATAATTATTCTTACTAATATTCTAAATTTACAGGTTATTCCCTTTGTCCGATACGTTTTTGGTATTGTGTGTATATTGATGGGAATTTATCGCTACGTTATAACAAGAACGAGATACCGGGACGACATAATAATTACTACTAAAAAAATATTTAAGAATAATCATATTTTATTCCTAATATGCTATATCATAATTTTTGGATGTACAAAAACTGAAAAAGAAACCGCTACAAGTGGACAATTAAGTATATGTGTTAGCGAATCACATTTATCAATTGTCAGAAAACATATTGATGAATTTAATAGTTTATATTCCAGGGCTAATGTATCAGGCTTCGGAGCACCGACAAGAGAAGCTATAGTGAATTTTATAAATGACAGTGTAAAACTTATTATTATTGATCGTCCATTTAATAAGGAAGAACAATCGATATCTGCACAGGCAAATTTCCGCTACCAGCAACTTAAAATTGGGGAAGATGCTCTGGTAATTATAGTTAACAAATTGAATAAATTAAAAAGCATACCTATACAATACATTGAAGATATTATCACTCGGAAGATCTCTAATTGGAATCAATTAACTGAGTCTAATTTATCAGGACCCATTGAATTTATTTTAACTGGTAAGAATTCAGGCGCTTATGAACTATTAAAGAACTATTTTTTTAAAATAGAAAAAGAGATAATTCCAACAGTAAGTTTTGAATCACAGAATAAAGTTCTCGATTATGTTTCAACACACACACGAGCAATTGGGATAGTTTCAGTTGCATATTTTAGAACTGTAATAGGAGAAACGTCCTCAAAAGAATTAGATACCTCAGAATTAGTTCATTCATTGGCAATTGTAACTACGGATTCTACAGGGAATCAAGTTGTAAATAGGTTATATCAAGCAAACATATATCAGGGTCTTTATCCACTTCATTATCCCTTTTATATATACTTTAATGAACGTTCTATGCTTGCGGCGGGTTTCTGTTCATATATTGCAAGTGCACCCGGTCAAAAGATAATTTTAAAATCAGGACTTGTTCCTGCTACTATGCCTGTTCGTCTTGTTCAATTAAAACAGGAATAAAGAACAATGAAAAGATTTATCATTTTTCTATTCTTTACTTTTTTTTGTATTTCTTTACCTCTATCAGGTCAGGATAATATAAAGAAGGCTGAAGAACTTCTGAAACAAGGGAAGGTTAACGAAGCTATACCCCTATTAGAAAAAGATGTTGATTCTAATCCTCGCGACAGTCAAGTAATTCAATTACTTTGCGAAGCATATCTTCTTGTCGGTAAGGAAGATTTAGTTACACCGCTTGCACTGAAGTTAATCGATATTGATAATAAAAATGTTCAGGGCTTTATATTACTATCAGAGGCACAAACAAAGCAAAAGAATTTTTTAGATGCTTACAATACTGTTGATAGAGGGCTGAGAGCTAATAAAAATAATCCTGCATTACTTATTCAACTTGGCTACATTTGTATTGCAAACGATTCTCTTCAAAAAGCTATTGTCACTTTTGTTCGGGCAAGGGAAATTGATCCTAATAATAAGAAGATTTATGAAGGATTTGGTGATGCTTATCTTAAAGAGAGAAGTATTCCCACTGCAATTCTTAATTTTCAAAAATCATTAGAATTGGATTCTACACAAATAGATTTAAAATACAAACTTGCCGATTTATATTATAAAAATCGCAAATATGCTGAAGCAGGCGCAATGTATAACAGTATTCTCAGGATGGAACCAGAAAGTGATATTGCATCTCTTTCACTAAGCAGATTGTATTTTACAGCGAAGCAATATGTAAGTGCCTCAAAAGTGCTTGAACCTTATATAGAGCGACATCCCGAAGATGAAGAAGCTTTTTCAATGTATATAGAAAGTGTCTTTAATAGCAGACAATATAAAACTGCAATAACTGTGCTTGAACCTTATGTAAAGAGTCACCCCAATGATGAAAAAACATGGTTAATGTACATGGAAAGCCTCTTCAACAGAAGAGAATTTGAATTAGTTATATCATCTGCAGAACATATATTTAAGTTGGATCCAAAAAATATTAAGGCATTGAGGTATGGGGCAAGATCAAGTTTCGTGACTTACAAATACGAGAAAGCAATCGATTTCTTTTTAAATCTTGACAAGATTGATACGCTGAATTCGATGGAAAATAAATTTTTGGGCAAATCATATTTTGAACTTAAAAAAGATGCTGAGGCATCCAAATTTTTAGCGAAATCATTAAGTCAGGATTCAACACAGGAAGATGTTTTTAACGATTTAGGTACTTCTTACATGCGTATGAAAGAATTTGAAAAAGCAGCCCTTATGTATGAAAAGAAAATTAAGCAGGATCCCAATTATACTCCTGCTTATGCCAACTACGCACTTTGCAACATGGCTCTTTCTAATTGGGAACTGGCTCGTCAATCACTTTTGAAGGTAGTAGAAATAAGGCCCAATTACATAAGAGGGCATTACAATTTAGCCCGCTGTCTTGCCCAAATGGATTCCCTGAACTCTGCAAGAAGAGAATATGAAGAATTTGTAAATCTTACTGATACTTTAAAAACAGAATATAGAAGTGAAATATTTGAGGCTTATAATTATATTGGTTATACTTACTTAATGGAAAAGGTGAAAACACCAGAGAAGTATGAAAAAGCATTAGAAGCAATTACGGCAGCAATTCAAAATAGGCCGATAAAAATGGACTTGAAAAAAGAAGTGGAATTACATTTATGGCGTGCTCAAACTCTTGCTCAATTAAAAAGATACGAAGAAGCCAGAAAGGAATATGATAAAATTCTTCAACTTGACCCAAATAATAAAGATGCAAAAAAAGGAATCGAGATTATTAAAATGATTCAGAGTACTCAGAGATGATTTTTAATAGTGGTTTAAAATATATACATATTTCAGTTTTATAATTTAAAAGGAAATTCCTATGAAAAAGACATTATTTATAATTTTCACAGTACTGCTTATTATCTTCTGTGGTAAAAAACGTGAGCAAATAATAATCAATGGATTTGAGCAATATCAAGACCCATTCACCAAATTATTCTTTGTTCATCCTAAAGAATGGGTTCTTG
>CAZBIT010000108.1:0-7286 GCA_964491835.1 uncultured bacterium | reverse complement strand
GAAATATAGAAATATAGATGTTATAAGAAGTATCCCAATCGATAAGATTTTGATTGAAACCGATAGCCCATTTCTCACTCCTGAGCCAAAGAGAAACGAAAGGAATGAGCCGTTAAATGTGAAATTTATTGCAGAAAAGATTGCTCAAATAAAGGATTTATCCATTGAAGATGTTGGTAGGATAACATCGGAGAATGCGTGTAAAATTTTTAATTTAAAGGAATAATTTTATACGTGAGGACGACTCAATGAGTCGCCCCTGCATTGGGGATTGTAAGTTGGTCAAATTAAATCTATTATAACCAAAAAAACAAAAAAATTGGGAATGGAAGATTTTAATTGACAGCGTAACTATTATGAACATATAATAAGGAATGAAAATGAATTGAATGATATTCGTATATATATCTATGATAATCCAATTAAGTGGCAATTAGATAAAGAAAATCCAAATAATTTATATGCATAATTTAAGGTTGAAGCAAACTCTTGGGCAAAATTTTTTAAGGGATAAAAACGTTGCAAAAAAAATAGTGAAACATATCAATGTCGATAAAAACTCTACCATAATGGAAGTAGGTCCAGGAGATGGAGCAATCACGGGTCTCCTTATTGAAAAATTCAAAAACGTAATTGCTATTGAAATAGACAATAGATTTGCCGATTTTATAAAGGAAAAGTATTCAAACTTTCAGAATTTTATCATCATTTGTGATGATTTTACTAAAATTGACTTAAAAAAGTTCTATAAAAAATATGGAAAATTAACAATTGTTGGGAATATTCCATATAATATTACAAGCAGTGTTCTATTTAAATCGTTTGAGAATAGAAAATATATTAATTGTTTATACGTGATGGTTCAAAAGGAAGTTGGAGATAGAATATTATCTCAAAATAAAACGAAAAAGCGTGGAATATTGTCTGTTCTCTCACAATATTATAGTGAAGTTAAGTCCTTGTTTTTAGTTTCACGGAATGTATTTTATCCTGTTCCAAAAGTAAATTCTATATTTTTGAAGTTTGATTTCTATGAAAATCCACAACCAAAATTAAAAGATGAGGGTCTATTCAGAAATATAATAAAATTAACATTCGGAAAAAGGCGAAAACTAATGAAAAATTCATTGAAAGATTTGAAAGAAGTTGATGTAAATTCAATATGTGAAATATTTGATTTAAATAGACGACCCGAAGAACTCACTGTTACTGAATTTGTGAAATTAACTAATTTGATATACAGGAAAATTTGTTAAAAGGAATTTATGCCCATAGAAAAAACAGAGGCAATCGTAATAAAAACTCATAAATACCATGAAACAAGCAAGATAGCAACACTTTATACCAAAAGATTTGGGAAAATATCGGTCATAGCAAAAGGAATAAGAAAAACCGATTCGAAATATGGGGGAATAATGGAAACAATTAATCTAATATCAGTGATATTTTATTATAAATCAGGTAAAAGTGTGCATCTTTTAAAAGAATGTGACCTTGTGAATTCATTTAATGATGTAAAAAACGATTTGAATAAAACTGCTGTCGCTTATGCAATATTAGAACTTTTGAATTGTACAATTGTTGAAGAAGAAGAAAATGAAAAGGTATATAATTTTTTAGTAAAAGTGATAAATAATTTAAGTGAGGTGAAAAAAAATGTAATTAACTTTTATTGGTATTTTACCTTGAAATTACTTTGCGAGTTAGGTTTTACGATTAATTTTTCAAAATGTGTGAAATGTAATAAAGAAGACCTTTTAGACAAGGGCTATTTTATGATTGTAGAAGGGGGATTAGTTTGTAAAGAGTGTTCAAGAACGAAAGATATAGATTTTGATATTTCACTTGAGACATTAAAAATTTTAAATAAACTTCAAGAAATGCCCCTTCATTCAGTTTGTAATATTATCCCTTCTACAAGGAGTATTATGGAGATAAATGAAATTTTGCATAGATTTATGAGATATCATATTGATGGGTTCAAAGTGCCAGTTGCTTTAAAATTGATTTCCAATTAGAACTAAATAATCAAAATATTTTAAAAACTTACATAATGAGGATGGTTATGGAGAAAAAAATAAATAATGTTATGGATAAACTGGTATCGTTGTGTAAAAGACGTGGATTTATATATCAATCAAGCGAAATTTACGGAGGGATAAATAGTTGTTGGGATTATGGTCCACTTGGAGTTGAAATGAAAAAGAATATAAAGGATTTCTGGTGGAGGAGTATGGTATATGAACGGAACGATATTGAAGGTCTTGATGCAAGTATATTAATGCACCCTATGATTTGGAAAGCATCTGGGCATGTTGATGGATTTACGGACCCACTTGTTGATTGCAAAAAGTGTAAAAATAGATTCAAAGCAACCGATATTAAAGGCGATAAATGTCCGATGTGTGGTGGAGAACTAACTGAATCACGACAATTTAACTTGATGTTTAAGACATTTATGGGACCTGTGGAAGATGAAGCGAGCATTGTTTATCTTCGTCCCGAAACTGCACAAGGTATATACGTGAATTTTCTTAATGTATTGAATAGTTCTCGCAGAAAAATTCCATTCGGTATCGCACAGATTGGTAAGGCATTTAGAAATGAGATTACTCCTGGGAATTTTATATTCCGAACAAGAGAGTTTGAACAAATGGAGATGCAGTATTTTGTTAAACCAGGAACTGATGAAGAATGGCTTGAAAAATGGAAACAGGAAAGAATGGAATGGTATATAAAACTTGGTTTGAAAAAAGAAAAACTTATTTTTCATAAACATAGTAAAGATGAACTTGCTCATTATGCAAAAGACGCCTATGATGTTCAATACGAATTTCCATTTGGTTTTCAGGAACTCGAGGGGATTCATAATCGAACTGATTTTGACTTATCGAGACATCAGCAATTTTCAGGGAAAATAATCAATTACTTTGAAGAATCAACAAAAGAAAGATATATCCCTTATATTATTGAAACTTCTGCAGGATGTGACCGAACGTTACTAACTTGCCTTGTAAATGCTTATGATGAAGAAGAGGAGAGGGTGGTTTTACGACTATCACCAGTAATAGCTCCAATAAAAGTTGCAGTATTTCCTCTTGTAAACAGGGACGGTATGCCAGAGATTGCAAAAAAAGTTTATGAAGATTTAAGAAAAAAAATAAAAGCATTCTTTGATGATTCTGGTTCAATCGGGAGAAGATATAGACGTCAGGATGAAGCTGGAACACCTTTTGCCATAACTATTGATGGTGAAACACCTGAAAACAATACGGTAACTTTAAGAGAAAGAGATTCGATGAAACAAATTAGAATCTCAATGGATAAAATCGATGAAGTTTTAAAGGAAAAAACAAGTTTATAAATTTAGAATGGAACTTTTTTTAATCAAATTAGTATTAAAAAATGCAAATATTTGGATTAATGTATTGTAATTATATAATTTATAAAGGGAGGAAATAAAATGGCTGTACAAACACTAAAGTTAGATGATATTGAAAAAAGGACCGATAATCTTTATGAAGCGGCAATTGTAATTGCCAAACGTGCAAGACAGATAAATTCACAAATAAACGAGCAGATTAAATCCCAGCTTGGAAATATTGAAATAGATGAAGAGTCAGGCGAAGAAACTGTTGAAAGAGAGGTGGTCATTTCTGAATTTGATAAAAAAGCTAAACCAACTTCTATAGCCATCGATGAGTTGTTGACGGATAAGTTGGGATTTAAATATGTAGAAGAAGAAGCAAGTTGAATTTATTATAATATTGTTTAATAAAAAAGGGAAAACAATTTAAATGTCTTCCCTTTTTTATTTTTAGAAGCAGCTCTCTGTTGGTGTTGTCACCAACAAAGAAATTCGTGTGTTGGTCACAAGACCAACACACAGCAAAAAACTAAATTTATTAATAAGTCAGGTTAATTATTTTGTTAACAATAAATTATTTGTGTCTAATGTTTTATCCTTTAATATTTTTGATTTAGATTTTTTTCTAAGTGTGATAGTTGAACCACATTCAATACACTGGTAAAGTTTTAAAAATTTTCCTTTTGTAAAAGTTTCTTGGTCACCAATATAAAAAACAAAGGAATGTTCACACATTGACATTTTTTTATTCTCCTTAAATCTCTTTTATTTTTTAATCGTCAAATTAGATGTCTTACTTTAGTATTTGAAACTGTGATTGTAAATGTAAAAATTTTTGTAATATCGGAATATTTTTATTCAGATTCTTTACAAGCGCAGATACAATGATGAGCAAATATCTTTGATTTTGGAGGGTAACTTTATAAGGGTATGGAAGTTGAGATGTTTGTGGAATAATTTTACCCTAAAATTGCGATAGGATTTTTAAAATATAAATAAACAATAAATTGTATGAATCAAAATGATTATAAATTTTTAAGAATTTAATTTTAAAATTAAATCATTTAATATTTTTCAATTCGTTTGTATTTTCTCTAATTTTAATAATTGCTTCTGCTATATCATCCATATCTTTAGTTGTTCCCAAAAATGTTTGGTGTGCCAGCCAAAATCCCTCTTTTATTGCTCTTTCAGATTCAGGAAGAGAAAGTTTATCATAATCAGTTGGACTATCTTTATGTGCCAAATATAATGGATTTCCAGGTTTTCTAAGTTCTGACTGATTTAAAACGGGATTCTTGTATAATGGATACGGATAAAATTCGGGTTTCGGAATACCTTCTGATTCAAGAGCTTTGAAGAATGTTTCCTTTGGAATTCCGTCGAATTTTTCCTGGATATATTTACCAGAAAAGATATAATAAACAGGATATGTGACTTCTGGTCTAATTCTAAGTGGGATTAATCCATCAATTCCTTTAATTTTTTTAATCAGGTATTCGATGTTTGTTTTACGTCGTTCATTTTCTTCAGGTAATTTTTTAAGTTGTTCAACAAGGACTGCTGCTTGGAAGGCGGATATTCTACAGTTTGTTCCCAAAGTAAAATGTTCAAACCAGCCCCTTTTTGGTTTTCTGCCTTGATTGAAATATGAACGTGCTTTATCCGCAAGGTCTGGGTCGTTAGTTGTTAATGCTCCACCTTCTCCGCAGGTTAAAAGTTTTGTATTCTGGAAACTGAATGAGCCAAAATCACCTATACTTCCCACTCTTTTACCCTGCCACTCTGCTCCGTGAGCATGAGCGGCATCTTCAATCACATATAAATTATTTTTCTTTGCGATTTCATTAATTTTTTTCATATTTGCAGGTTGACCGGAAAAATGAACAGGAATTATGGCTTTTGTGCGTTTTGTTATGGCTTTTTCTATTTTATCGGGGTCGATATTATATGTGTCTGATTCAACATCAACAAATATTGGAATTGCACCTGCAAGTAGAACGCTTGAGGCGGTAGAAATAAAACTGATTGGGGTGACAATAACTTCGTCACCGGGACTAACACCACAGGAAATTAATGCACATACGAGAGTAACTGTTCCGTTAACCGCAAGAATGCATAGTTTAGCATCGCAGTATTCTGCAAACGTATTTTCAAATTCACTGACCTTTGTGTTATATCCGCCCCATATTCCACTTTCAATAACCTCTGCCAGTAATTTATTTTCTCCTTTTCCGTAACAGGGCCATTTAGGAAACGGTTTTGTTCTAACGGGTTTACCTCCAGTTATCGCTAATTTTCCCATTATCGTTTTTACTCCTTATTTTTTATTATTACGAAATCACTTGGTAATGATTTTGACTTAATTTATCTAAGAATCAGGTTTTCCGAATTACCGGAAATACTCTAACAGACCAATTACACCATAGTACGACATAATAATTGAAAAAACAATTGCTCCGATACATGCAAAATTCATTATTACCGAATTTTTATATTCTCCTATATACTTCTGGTTTAAAAGAATGGTGATTGAAATAATTGAAAATGGTAGAATCACGGCTAAAAGTGCCATAGTTATAATCATAAGAAAAACTGGTTTGGTGTTGATATAAGGTCCAACCAGGCCAATCAAAACACCAATTGAAACAAAAAGCCGGCTGATTCTGGATGACGGGTTAATCCCTGAGTTCGTATAATCGGAGATAAGCCAGGGCGCAATCAGGATAGTCGGAATAAGACTTGACAAACCTGCGCCAACGACACCAATAATAAAAAGAGAATTAGCAAACCTTCCAGCCAGCGGTTCGAGAGTCCTGACCATATCAACGGTATCTTCAACTGGTTTACCAATGACATATAAAGTACCAGCAGCACATATCATTATTGTAATACTAAGAACAAACATTATAACTACTGATATTATCGCATCATTGTGTGCCAGTTTTTCCTGACTGAGCCTCCATCCCTTTGCCTTAATGGTAATGCTACGACAAAATAATATGGCTGAACCAAAGGTTGTACCAGCCATACCAGCCACAATTAGTGTTGCATTTGGTTCCTTCGGTACTCTTGGAACCAGTCCTGTTATAACCTCCTGCCATGAGGGAACTACCAAAATTGTACAAGCTACAAAAGAAAGCCCCATAATCGCCACTAATACCGCCAATAGTTTTTCCAAATATTGATAACTTCCCATCCAGAGAATAATAAAAAGAACTGCTGACATAAATATGGTTAAACTCAATTTTATTACTCCAGTATAATATCCAGTAGCATATTTAATCCATTCTTGAAGCAGATCAACTATAATAGCCATCAACCCGGTAATCCCTGCAAACTCCGCCATTATAACAGCACCCATTATAAAAAGACTGACCTGTTTACCAAATGGGAATCGTTGCTTTATGGCATATAGGATTGTATATCCTGTAACCAGCGTATATCTGCTAAAAGCCAAGATTCCTATGAATGCAAAAAGACAGGATAGTATCACTGTCCATGTCAATGACATCCCCCACCGCGACCCTGCTGAAGCCATTGTGGTCACACTTCCTGTACCAATATTATAACCAACCAGAAACAACCCCGGACCCAGTAAGGTTAAAATTTTACTAAATGGTTTTAAACCTCTTTTCTTCATTGGCTCATTTATTAATTTTCCGTTAATCTAAATAATACACAGTCAAATTCAACAGTTTATTACCTCACTGTTGTCATCTATTGTGAAACATCATTAAGCCAACTCTCCTACTTCTCTATAGTACAAATCAACAAGATGAATGATAATCTAATCAGGTATTGAGTTATCAATCTAATACCGGATTTTCCAGGAAATACCATCTAAAAAAAATAAGGGACTTTATTAAATAAATTGTTAATTTTCAGATAATATTTCAATCAATAGTTGTTCAATATT
>CAZBIT010000107.1:0-7328 GCA_964491835.1 uncultured bacterium | reverse complement strand
CTTTAAACTTTCCTCCGCCCCTTCTATTATATTACCTGGTTTTTGTTTGGTCGTTAAAAAAAGGTTTTTTCTTCT
The DNA here is from genome assembly GCA_964491835.1 of uncultured bacterium. GTDB lineage: Bacteria > SM23-31 > SM23-31 > JAUVVT01 > JAUVVT01 > CAZBIT01. The sequence goes on along the minus strand of CAZBIT010000107.1, from coordinate 7,253 downwards.
ATTCTTCACAACCTTTCCAACCCAAACCTCATTATTTCCTCTCTGATAACCACGTGCAGTATCAACGTAATTTATCCCCATATCAAGTGCCTTCACAAGAACCGACGGGTCGGTGGTTATCATTGCACCAAAACCGAGTAATGACGCATTGTAACCTATTTTCCCAAGTTTTCTATACTCAATTTTTGAATCCCCCTCCTTTTTTTGATTTGATTCACCCTTTGTAAAAAAATTACCAACAATTGAAGAACGATTGACAGAATTAATATAAATCCCTCCACCAAAAGCACTCATAAAACTATTTTTTATAAACCTTCTTCTGTCTAATTTTTTACTTTTTGCCATATTGCCTCCTTATTCAAGAATTTAATTTGATATATAATAATTATTAACAGAAATTAAATGAATTTTAGGGGATTATATTACGTGGTAAAGATAAATATTTTACAATTATTTAATACTCTTCTATATTTTGATATTTGTATATAAATACAATAATTCTTAAAGTATTATTCAAAACAACAAAATCTAATCTTAAAAAGTTCCAAAATAAATTATTTTTTATATTTTTGAATTCTGAAGGTCTTTTTGATAGCTTTTACAGGTATGACTTAATTTGATTTCTTTATTATTTAATTTACATTTATAATAAAAAATGTTGTTGAATGAAAAATCTATAAATGTTGTTCTATTTTTACAACTTTCACAAATCTTTTGCTCATTACCAATCAATTCATTAAAACTTTTATATTTATTCTTGGCGGAAGAATCCATAATCTTCTTAACGTTTCTGTTCAACTCTTTCAAATTAGATAGAAATCTTTCAAGTTCCGATTTAATCTTCCACATTTTCTTTGCCTGCAATGAAATTAAAAAGGTAATGAAAATGGAAATAGTAATTATTCCGATATCTATAAAATGGCTTAAATTCATAAGCATCCTTGTAATTTTTAATGATGAAATAATTTATAAATTTTTTCAAACATAATATTTTGTTCATCTGAATCAGGTAACGTTTCTAGTTCTTTATCCTTTTCACCTTCAATACTTTTATTTTTTAAAAAGTCCATAAAGTTTTTTAATTTATTTGAATCGGGTATTAACAGGAGATTCTTTTGCTCAGAAAACTTAACCAACCTAACAAACATAAGCGTTTTCATAATGTCATCAAATTGTTCTTTTGAAATGGCAAGTAAATTACAGCATTCTTCACGAGCATCATTTAAATTTAACGTTATTCCTTCATCGGAAGTTTCACCTGAAAATTTAGCTAAAAAATACAACACCTTTAAAATACTGAATTCAACACCAATACCAAATCTTGTTTTTATTCTTTTATTTGTTTCTTTTAATTTTTCAATAAGTGATTTCATAATAGATACAAACCATTCTGGCACTTTTTTAAGTTGAGAATCAAGAATTTCTTTTGTAATTACAATCATTTTAGTATCTTCTACAGCTTTAATTGTTGCAGATCGATGTGGATCACCGAATAACGCCATTTCCCCAAAAAATGCTTTTGGTTCAAGCGTGGCAAGGAGAACCTCTTCCTTGACCGACTTCCTAACCACTTCAACCTTCCCACTCTGTATTATATACATCTCATTACCTTTATCACCTTCACGAAATATAACTTCTCCTTTTTTAAAAAAATCACTTACTTTTTTTGTAATTACTACCTTATCGTCCATAAATGTTTGTCTATTACTTATAAAAATTATTCTTACTTTCTTTATATAAAATTAATCATCCAATTTTTATTATGCAAGTTATAATTTACTTTAAGCGAAAATAATTAAAAAATTTGCTTTCATTAACATAATAATCTCACATCCACATTTGCCTATCCAAACTTCTGTATTGTATTGCCTCACTTACAAATTCTGGCTTAATTTCTTCATCACTCTCAAGGTCGGCAATTGTTCTGGAAACTTTTAATATTCTATCATAAGCCCTTGCAGAAAGACCCAATTTAGTTATAGCCATTTTCAGAAGTTCGTTTCCCCTTTCACCTATCTGACAGTATTTTCTTATTTCTTTCGACTGCATATCCGAATTAGAAAATATTCTTTTTTCATTTTTGAACCTTTCTATTTGAATTTTTCGAGCTTTTTTCACTCTTTCTCTAATGACTTCAGAAGTTTCACCTGTAAGTTTACCTGAAAGTTCCTTATACTTGACCGCTGGAACTTCGATGTGAATGTCAATTCTATCAAGTAATGGGCCAGAAATTTTCGTCATATATTTTTGAATCTGAGAAGGCGTACACACACATTCTTTTCTTGGGTCAGTTGCATATCCACAGGGACAGGGATTCATAGCAGAAGCGAGCATAAAGTTAGCAGGATAAGTAAGGGAAATGATTGCTCTTGAAATCGTTACTTTGCCTTCCTCAAGTGGTTGTCTAAGGACTTCAAGAACATTTTTTTTGAATTCAGTAAATTCATCAAGAAACAAAACGCCAAAGTGAGCAAGACTGACCTCACCGGGTCTTGGATACTGACCACCACCAATAAGACCAGCATCAGAAATCGTATGATGTGGTGAACGAAAAGGACGCGTAGTTATCAATGCAGTATCGGGTGGTAGTAATCCTGCTACCGAATGAATTTTTGTAGTTTCAAGTGCCTCTTCAAGTGATAAATCTGGAAGAATTGTAGGAATTCTTTTTGCCAACATAGTTTTACCAGAACCTGGTGGACCAATCATTATTATATTGTGTCTTCCCGCTGCTGCGACTTCAATTGCCCTTTTTGCGTGCTCTTGACCCTTAACATCTGAAAAATCAATATTATACTTATTACTTTCCGAAAAAACCTTCTCTACGTCAATTTTAAATGGTGTAAAATAAGATTCTTCATTAAGTATAGATATTGCCTGTCTCAAATTTTCGGCAGGATAAACATTTATTCCATCCACTATCGCAGCTTCTGGGGCATTTTCTTTGGGAATAATAATCCCAATAAGATTTTCCTGTTTCACCCTCACAGAAATAGGCAATACGCCTTTTACTTTTCTCAAAGAACCATCAAGCGAAAGTTCTCCAAGTATAACCAATTTATCAAGTAAAGTACTATCCACTTCGCCCATTGCCGCCAAAAGACCTATTGCTATGGGTAAGTCAAATGCTGAACCTTCTTTCTTTATGTCAGCAGGGGCAAGATTAATTGTGATTCTTCTATTTGGAAAATTAAATCCAGAATTCTTTATTGCAGCACTCACCCTTTCTTTGCTCTCTTTTACTGCTCCCTCGGGAAGCCCGACGGTAAAGAAAGCAGGAAGTCCCCTATCAAGATGTGCCTCAACTTTAACAATATACGCATCAATACCAAGAACCGCGGATGACAATACCTTCGAAATCATTTATTCCCTTTTTACTCCACAAATACTATTTTTTAATAAATTATAAAAATTTAATGTAATATCAAGAAAAATTTGTTATTTTATTTACAAAAACACGCTTTAATAACAAAAAACATTTTTATATCATATTTACTTATAATTTTACTTCTTGATAATTTAAAAATAACTGGGGTGTAAAATGAAAAAATATAACCGCAGAGAGTTTTTAAAATATTCTACTTCGGGAATTTTCATACCAACACTTTTACAAACTAAACCTAATAAAAATAAAAAATATTTTATATTTGATTCTCACCTCCATATTCTTGGAGACAATGACTTTATATGGCAATGGAATAGGGTAACTACTGATATGGATGATTTTGTGAGATATCTTGATTTATGTGGAGTCGATAAGGGTATAATCACGTCAGCAAGAAGTGAGGTTTCTGACTCGCCTTCTGAATTTATCGAAGGAAATAGAGAGGTTTTGAAATATGCCGAAAAATATAAAGGAAGATTTGTCCCTGCTTGTTGCGTTAACGCAAGTTTTCTTGATGAATCACTCAGAGAAATAGAAGATTGTTACTATAAATACGACATCGTTTGGATTGGTGAATTATGCAATTATGCTGCAAAACCCACATACGAATATAATTCAGATGCATTTGTCCAGATAGTAAAGTTGGCGAAAAAGTTAAATATGGTGCTTGACATTCACACAAACGTTAAGGAAATAGAAACTGTAAGTGAATTATACAACGACTCAATTATGGTTTTCCCCCATTTAGGAAGTTCAAGAGAGGATATAATAAGGAGAGCAAAAGCCGTCAGCAAAATGAAGAATGGATATATGGATATTTCTGGTTCTGGTATTGAGCGGGTTGGAATGTTAGAACTCGTATGTAGTATAATTGGTCCGGACAAGGTTCTTTTTGGCTCAGATTTTTCAATAAATGACCCGGGCTCCGTCATTGCACGAGTAAATAATGCCTACATTTCTGAAAATGAAAAGGAAATGATATTCCATAAAAATGTAGAAAATCTTTTAAAAAAGGTAAAAAAGAAATAATCAAAAAATTTTGTTTTAAATAGATATTTGGTGAAAAATTAATTTTGTTGAAAAATCACCACACCAGAGTATATTAAGCGAATCGCCATTACTTGAAAATTCAAAATTTTTTTATTATTGATTTTAGGAAGGAAAAGTGATGGATTAAAATATTATTTATCTTCAGAACCTTTTCTTGTTCTTGTTAAAGTATCTTCTTTTATTTGATCATAAAACTTATCATAAAATTCAATAAGTTCATCTGAAAGCCACTCACATCTCCCATAAGAACTTGGTTCAAGGTCACCCGTTTTTCTAAATATGGTGACTGCTTTTGAACTCGAAATATAATGTCTACAACTTGTCATATTCGCTCTGCAAATATAAATTACAGGACTTTTAAATCCTGTCATCGGATAGGGTCTTCCATGTTTTCCAAAAGGGCAGGATTTACTTAACTTTTCTATTTCATAATAAAAATCAAAAAGATAACCAAGTTTTAAACTTTTGGCAAGAGCATCAACAAACATCTTTTTCAATTCTTGCTTAGTTGCCATAACGTATATTCCATCAACAACGTCCTTAATGGGTGACGAATCTCCAAAAAGACCTGAAATCTTTTCATTAAACATACTTGCCACAATACCAACGTTCGCATAATCTGAAATTTTATCATCCTTATTTACAAAATCTCTTTTATCATCATAATAACCAATATAAAGTTTTATCGCATCAATAACATTTGAATCTAAACCTATATTAGAAGCAATAGCAGGGCTACTTTTATTCCCTTCTAAATATCTGATTCTCTGTTCTTCGAGTGATTTATCATTAAACAACTCTGCAGAACTTGCACCTCCTATACCTTGAAATAGTCCAGCTTGCGCACCTTTTATTATATCATCATTATCAAACTTCTTGTCAAATATACTTATTATTTGTTGGAATATTCCTATCACCATCAATACTGTATTAAGTAAATGATTATAATATGGAGTCCTTGATTCGGGATTACTTGTTTCTTCATTGAATCTAACTTTATATAACGCAATTACCATATCATCTTTAGGTATAATTTCATCTAAATATTTCTTTACAATTATTTCAACATTTTCCATAAATCGTCTGAATTCTTGTCTCGATTTCCTTGAAATTATAAATCTATCCAAATCGACTAATATTCTTTCTTTAAAAACTTTAATCAGCTTTTCTGACTTTTCAAGACTGAATTTAAATTCCCAATCAGGATTATTTTCTTTTAATTTTAGAAGTCTTTCAATTTTGTCAGTATCAAGTTCCATTCCTTTTGGGTATAAAATTCCACCTTTTTTATTCAATAAATTATCTGCCAAAACAAAGCCAGGTGGCACAGATTTATTTACTTTTGGTTTATACCAGGTCAATAAAATTAAATCATCTAAACTTTCAACCTCTACTGTTTCAGGACTTATAATCATTTTATTATCAATTATTTACAGAACAATATTTTATTTTTAATATCTTGTTTAAATTAATTCTTATTTATTTAAAAGTCAAGTGAAATATAGAGTATAAACAATACAAAATTAACAAATTTGGTAAGTTTGATTAATTATAACCAGAATCTAAAACAAATATGATTCAATAAATTACTTAAACTATGAACAATATTTATAAAAAAAATAAATAGATATGAAACTAAACATAAAATAAAAATATTAATGGCATAAATTTTGCATTTATAATTAATAATTGAATATCTTTACAAGGAGTGTTCATTATGAAAAGTAAAAAAATCGTTGATTTAAAGATTCCTAAGCAAATAAAATCTATCTTGGATTTTAAATCAAAAATATCCAAAAAAGCAGGATATGAAGTTTCTTTCTCAGAAGCGTTGGCTTGTTGGTTAGCATATGGATATGGAGACCAATTTATTGAAAGTAATTTTTATAATAGATAATCGACCCTATTATTATTTGCTTAATCGACAAACATACTACACTACTGTATCAATATTTCCGCCAATATTAGGGGTTTGGTTAGTAAAAAAATTCCCAACTAATCTTGCTCCTACACCTACAGGTCTTGTTCCTTGGGCAATAGTTGCATTCCATTCCTCAATATTTTTAACCTCAGATTTTTCTGTATTTCTGACGCTTGCTTTCATTTCATTTATTTCCCTTTTTGGAGCAATATTTTCCTTTTTTCTTAATATGTTACTTACATTTTCTGAAGGTCTTTCAATTTTTGTAACTTCCGCTCTTAAATTCTTAATGGAACGTGGATCTAAAGAATTATTATTCGTATCTCTATATAATGGAGCATTTTTTTGAACATTTCTTTGAGCAATCATATTTTTAACGGAATATGTATTGTCAACATCTATTTTCTTTATAATATTTCTATTATTCGCTACTGATTGCGTTATGGAATTTATTAGCATATAATAACCCCCTTTTTTCTCATTACTATTTTACAAAATATATTAAGAAAAAGTTCCATTAATTTAAATTTATTCTACACCGGGATTAACAACTATTCCTTTCGGTGTATTAAATTCTATAACTTCGATTATATTATAAACAGAAGGTGATACCCTCATTACCCTTACAACTCTTCTCTCTTCGGTAAACCATACTTCGCCATCATTACTATTAACAGACACAGCCAATGGTTGACGATAAGTTCCAGGGACTTCTTCATGCCAACCTTTACTTGAAGAAATGTTGTATATCACATCTGATTCAAAAATACCATTTCTAAGCCAAATAACCCTATTATTTCCTGTATCAGCAACCCAGGCATCCAAACTATTCCTGTTGATGCTGACACTTTTTGGATTAGAAAATCCAATAACTCCATCAATTTTACTTCCGTCACT
>CAZBIT010000106.1:3283-7345 GCA_964491835.1 uncultured bacterium | reverse complement strand
ATCAGCCAAGAGCCAATAACGAAATTTTTTTGCAGTATCTTTACAATCGCAAAAAATCCGCAGAACATATTCATTACTGTAAAAAAGTTGGGCAGAACTAATCTTTTGTTTTCGATTCTTTTCATTGTGATAATACTCCGATAATGGTTTCACAACCTATTACTTTTTGGTTTAGTTTTACAGTTATTTTAAAGGACATTGGCATAATTATATCCATACGAGAACCAAATTTAATCATACCAAATCGTTTTCCTTTAATTACTTTTTCACCAGGTTTAAGATTATTTATTATCCTTCTTGCAAGAATCCCAGCAATCTGACGAAAAAATATCTTATGTTTTCCGTTAGCGATGCCAATAGAGTAATTCTCGTTTATTAAAGATGATTTCTTTAAAAATGCAGGATAAAAATTTCCTTTTTCATATTTTAAGTGTTCAATTACCCCTGAAATTGGAATTCGATTAATATGAACGTTAAATAAAGAAAGGAATATACTCACCATCTTGCCTTTTTCTTTCAGATACACACCTTCATAAACTTCGTCAATAAGGATAATAGTTCCATCAGCAGGAGACAATATTGCATTTTCCATCTCTGGGGGAATTCTTTCAGGGTCTCTGAAAAAATAAATTGTAAAAATAAAGAGAATAAATGAAAAACTTCCAATGATTGCAATAATTGAATAATTAATTAAAGTAAAAAGAAAAATTGAAGCAAATGCAACAATCCCTAAGATTGTAATAGACATTATACCTTCTTTTGATATATGTAATTTATTTGACCACATTTATCTTTTCCATAAGTGTTTTATAAATAGTTTCTGCATAATCTGATTTTTTCTTAATTGTATCTATATCATATTTTTCATCTGAATGGTCGTCCCATAGCCTGCAAGTTTCTGGTGTGATTTCATCGCATACAACGATTTTATCGCTAAGTTTTCCGAACTCAAGTTTTATATCCACGAGTTTAAGACCCCTTCTTTTGAAGAATGATTTTAATATTGCATTAATCTTTGATGAGATTTTTGAAATCGTTTTAATTTCTTCAATAGTTGCATAATTTAATGCAGAAATGTGATATTCGTTTGCTAATGGATTATTTAATTTTTCATCTTTTATGTAATATTCTATTATAGGGGAATCTAATACTTTTCCTTCTGGAAAGCCATATATTTTGCATATGTCATCCCAAGCAATATTTCGGACTGTAACTTTTATGGGAATTGGTTCACACTTTTCTACAATCATTTCTTTTGCATCGATTTTCTTAACAAAGTAGGTAGGCACGTGATAACTTTCCAAATATTCGAATATTAATGAGGAAATACCATTGTTACATATTCCTCTTGATTGGATTTTTTCCTTTTTTGTTTTTTTAAACGGTTCTTCATCTAAAAACTCTATGATAAGCAGGTTTTCTTTCTCACTTTTATAAATCTTTTTTGAATCATCTGTTTGAATTAGTTGATGTTTTTTCAATTTATTTCTCCTTTTTTTCTTTCATAAAAATTTGCTCTTTATGAAGAAATCATAGTATTATTCCTACTCTTTTAAATATATAGTCAAGGTTTTTGATGAAGTTTTTAATATTAAAGCAAGATTCGATTTCATTTTCAGAAAGAAGTTCTTTTACCCTTCTATCATTGATGATGACCGTTTTTAAGTCAGTTTTATTATCTCGAGCATGCATAGAATTTTCTTGAACGATTTTGTAAGCTTCTTCTCTTGTAATTCCCTTTTTAATTAATTCAAGTAATAGTGGTTGTGAAAAAATGAGTCCTCGTGAGAGATTAATGTTTTCAATCATTTTTTCGGGATAAACTTTCAGTTTTTCAATGATGTCTGTAAAAAGGTAAAGGATGTAATCAAGTAAAATGGTGCTGTCAGGGATAATAATGCGCTCAACTGACGAATGAGAAATATCCCTTTCGTGCCATAAACAAATGTTCTCCATTGCAGTTAGAGCGTTTGTTCTGATAACCCTCGCCAGTCCTGTTATTCTTTCACAGGTAATTGGATTTTTCTTATGTGGCATTGCGGATGAACCTTTTTGTCCGCTTGAAAAGTATTCTTCGACTTCACCGATTTCCGTTCGCTGAAGGTTTCTAATCTCGGTTGTAAATTTCTCAAGTGATGATGCGGTAATTGCCAAAGCGGTCATATATTCGGCGTGTCTGTCTCTTTGAATAATCTGACTTGAAGCATTTGCGGGTGTAATTCCAAGTTCATTACAAGTCATAATTTCTATTTCTGGATTAATGAATGCATACGTTCCAACCACACCTGATATTTTACCGATAGAGATTGTTTTCACTGATTTACGAATTCTTTCGAGGTTTCTCATCGTCTCTTCATACCATATTGCAAGTTTCAATCCGAGTGTTATTGGCTCTGAGTGAACTCCGTGAGTTCTTCCCATCATAACCGTATCCTTAAATTCCAATGCTCTGTTTTTTAACGTATCTGATAATTTTTCAATCTTTTTTATTAATATTTCACCCGCTTGCTTCATCATCAACGCAAGAGAAGTATCGAGAATATCGGATGAAGTCATACCCATATGAATGAATCGTGAATCTTCGCCGACATACTCTGCAACGGACGTTAAGAATGCTATTACATCGTGTTTGACTTCTTTTTCAATTTCATTAATCCTTTTGATATCGAAGTTTGCTTTTTGCTCGATTACTTCCATCGACTTTTTTGGGATGACGCCTAATTTTTCATAAGATTTGCATACTGCGATTTCGACTTTAAGCCAGGTGTCGAATTTGTTCTTCTCCTCCCATATTTCACCCATCTCTTTTAAAGTATATCGTTTTATCACTTTATCTGTTCCTTTATTTTTTGAGTGGCTCTAACTTTACTTTAGTATTAAATTTTTCCGCGCCTCTTACGATTGATAATTCTATTATGTCTCCTGCTCTTAAATCACTTTCGAGGAATATGATATTTAAATCGTCAAAATTATTGACTTCTCGTCCATTTAAACCAACAACAACGTCCCCAATTTCAATACCTGCTTTATCCGCGGGGCTATTTTTATCTTTTTCTGTTACTAAAACTCCTTTATCGGTTTTTAGTTTAAGTGTGTATGTCAAATATTTTGAAATATTAGAAAAGTGAAGACCGAGATATACTTCTCTATTGATTTTTCCGTATTTTTCAAGGTCTTTGATTATTTTTTTAATTTTATTAATGGGAATCGCAAAACCAAGACCGATTGAACCTTTTGAATAGTCGCTTCCTGTAAAGATGAAAGTGTTCATTCCGATTACTTCGCCGTCGCTATTGACGAGAGGACCACCACTGTTTCCGGGATTAATCGATGCGTCCGTCTGAACCATATCCTGATAAATTCTTCCCTCTTCTCCGAAGGGAAAATCCCTGTCTTTAGCGCTAATTACGCCGACTGTTACAGAAGGTTCGTTATTGTAGTCAAATAAACCAAAAGGATTTCCGAGTGCAATTGCCCACTCACCAACGATTATGTCATCCGAATTGCCCATAATGAAATAAGGGGAATTGTTTTCTTTAATTTTAAGCAATGCGATGTCCGTGACTTTGTCAGTCCAATAATCCTCAACAGAAAATTTTTCTCCTTTTGTGGTGGTTATGACAATCTTTTTTGCATTTTGGACAACGTGTTCATTTGTTACGATGTATCCATCGGCCGAAATAAAAAACCCTGAACCTAACTCTTTTACTTCATTTTCATAAACCCGCGGAGGAAAATATAAATTCCAGAATGGGTCTCTTGACCATCTGTAAACTCTTTCTACTGAAACAACGTTTATACCGACTACCGCAGGTCCTGCTTTTGCTACTGCTTCTGTAATGGCGTTTCTTCTCGATTCGCTTACAGATGATTGAGTTTGGCTTCTTTCCGAAGTAGAAACGGGCTTTTTGGATTCAAATACTTCGATGTTTGGCTTTTGGGTAGAACTTTTTTTAAACAAATCTTTACTATAAAAAAGAAGATAAAGGCACAATATTGGTACAGTTATTATAATTATTTTAGAAATATTCATAAATTTTTAACCGATATTTTATAATTGTC
>CAZBIT010000106.1:0-3183 GCA_964491835.1 uncultured bacterium | reverse complement strand
ATTATAATTATTTTAGAAATATTCATAAATTTTTAACCGATATTTTATAATTGTCGCAAACACATATTATAATCAATTAGTGATTTTAATAGGTCTATTTTATTAAATTTAATAACTTTATTTTTCGACTTTTTTCCAATCCTCAAGAAACTTTTGAATGCCAATATCTGTAAGTGGGTGCTTGAACATCTGTTCTATTACTTTAAATGGAACGGTTACTACGTGTGAACCAGCAAGTGCTGCGTCAATGACGTGAAGCGGATTTCTGATGCTTGCGGTTATTACTTCTGTTGAAATGCCATAATTATCAAAAATAATAACGATATCTCTTACAACTTCCATACCGATGTGTCCAATATCATCGAGTCGACCTATAAAAGGGCTAATAAAATCTGCTCCTGCTTTTGCAGCAAGAATTGCCTGAGCAGGAGAAAATATTAAAGTAACGTTAGTTTTTATGTTGATGGATTTGAGATGATTGACCGCTTTAAGTCCTTCTTTTGTAATTGGTATTTTAATACAAATGTTATCTGCAATTTTATGTAATTCTTTTGCTTCTTCAATCATTCCTTTGTAATCATTGCTGACAACTTCAGCGCTCACCGGGCCTTTCACGATTGAACATATTTCGCGAAGAATATCTTTAAATGAACCTTTTTCCTTTGACATAAGTGTGGGATTTGTGGTAACTCCATCCAGAATTCCAATACTTGCAGATTCTCTAATTTCATTTACGTTTGCAGTATCAATAAAAAATTTCATTTTGATAACCTCCAACTTTTTAATATTTTTTCTGAGCTATTCGTTTTTTAAAGGATTTGGATAAGTAACGCATTCAAGAAATAGTCCTTTTGCAGGTACAGTCATCCCTGCTTTTCTCCTGTCTTTTCCTTCAAGAATTTTTAAAAAATCATCAGGTGTTATCTTTTTCTTTCCAATATCAATAAAAGTTCCTACGATGCTTCTAACCATCTTATGCAGAAATCTATTTGATTCTATTTTAAAAATATAATAATCAGGTTTTTCAATCCATTCAGTACTTTTAACATTACATATCGAATTTTTTCTATCTTTATCGAGTTTTGCAAAGGATTTAAAATCCTTTTCACCAATAATAAGTTCACAACATTTTTTAATCGATTCTGAATCAAGCGAGTAAAATATTTCCCAGCAGTATCTTCTATTTAAAGCCGTTCTTCCCTTAGAAATTACATATTTATATGTTCTTGTTAGTGCAGAAAATCTCGAATTAAATTTTTCGAACGTTTTTTCAGATGACTTTACGTATATGTCTTTGGATAATATTCCATTCAAGCCATTTTTTATTTTTTCCGGCTGTAAGTCAGAATTAGTTAAGAAGTTTGCCACTTGATTTAATGCATGGACGCCTGTATCGGTTCTTCCTGAGCCAATTATTCTGACTTCTTCTCTTAAAAGTTCTAAAAGTGCTTTTTCAATTTCTCCCTGAACAGTTCTTTTATTGGGTTGCATCTGCCAGCCATAAAAATCTGTTCCATCATATTCAAGAATAAGTTTTATATTTATCATCCAAAAAGATAATTATAAAAAAATAAGAATGCAAAAGTTATGAAAAACATAAAAAATAAAACAGAATAATCTCTTATTTTAAAATGGATGTTTCTGTAATATGTTCTTTTACTTTCTGGGGGGTATCCCCTTGATGCAAGAGTAATTGCAAGTTCTTCTGCTCTTCTGAAAGATGATATAAAAACCGGAACGACTATCGATGTTATATTTTGCATTCTTTTAAAGAATCCTTTTTCGATTTCCGCCCCACGAGCAACCTGTGCCTTTCTTATTCTTTCTACTTCCTCAAATATCGTTGGTATAAATCTTAATGAAATATTTAAAATAAGACATAATTTATCTACTGGTATTTTCAGTTTTTTCAATGGTTTAAGCATTATCTCCATTCCATCTGTAATATCAGTTATTGAAGTTGTTAGCATAAATAAGTTTGAGAATGCTAAAAGAAGTATTATTCTGGAACTATAAAATAATCCGTTATAAACACCTTCGTATGTTACTCTGAAATTCAACCAGTAAATCTGAAATAAAATTCTACCATTTGTAAAGATAATGTGGAAGAATAATGTAATTATTATAATCCATAAAAATGGCAAAAATTGTCTTAAAAAATAACTAATTGATATGTTGGTCAATAAAAGTGTAAATCCTAAAAATAAAAACAATCCTCCAATAAAATAGAAATTACTTACCAGTGTCGTAGTAAGTAGAATCAAAAATAGTGAGAGAAATTTTGTTCGCGGGTCAAGATTATGAATAAATGATTCTTTAGGAAGATATTTTCCTAATATTAAATTTTTAAATGTCATAAATTTATGTTTTATTAGATAAATAATATAACAATTTTTTAAGAAAAAACAAATAAAAAACGACACGAAAAAAATATTTAAAACTTTTTCTCTTGACTTTTAATGTTGTATAACATACAATAAAACAATGGTTAACTTAATATGGATTATTTATTGTTTTTTTTATTAACGTCAGTTGCAATTAATGAATTGTTTGCACAAAATCATCATTTTGAAATTAATATTAATTGATTACTATTTTAAGATAATTAATTCGGAGTTATTATGGAGAAAAAGAAGATTACACCTTACGTTCCCGAAGAAACAACTTTGAGAGAATTAACGTTAAGAGCAATTATCCTCGGTGTAATAATGGCAGGATTTTTGGGTGCTGCGAATGCATACATAGGATTAAAGGCGGGAATGACGATTGCTGCAACGTTCCCTGCTGCAGTCGTTGCAATGGCTGTAATGAAGATTTTTAAGGGTTCAGTTCTTGAAGAAAATATTTCTCGAACCACTGCATCCGTAGGCGAGGCTTTGGTTGCAGGTGCAATTTTTACTTTACCTGCTTTTCTTATTGCTGGGGTCTGGTCGGATTTTAATTACTGGGATGCAACGTTGATATTGCTCATCGGAGGAATACTCGGGGTATTATTTATCATTTTTCTTCGCAGGGCACTTGTTGAGGAAACTGACCTTCAGTTTCCTGAGAGTTTAGCATGTTCTGAAATTGTCAAGGCAGGCCAGAAGGGTGAAACGGGTGCTGGTTATGTCTTTAAAGCAATGGGACTTTCTGCATTTATTGAATTAATTAAAAATGCAAGTGGATTTCAGATTATAAAGG
>CAZBIT010000105.1:0-7366 GCA_964491835.1 uncultured bacterium | reverse complement strand
CATTTATTTATCCTTCAGAATATCATGCGCCTATTGTGTGGACGGGTTTTGTATTTTTCCTTGAACCTCTCAATTATTGGTTAAAAAGCGGTTCTTTTTTGAGAGATTTAAAGAATGGGATATTTCAAAAGTTTCTTACGTATTTCACTGCTGGAATAATATGTGGGATTTTATGGGAGTTCTGGAATTACTGGGCATATACAAAATGGATTTATACAGTGCCATACTGGGGGGACGTAAAAATTTTCGAAATGCCCGTTATAGGATATTTAGGGTTCCCTGCTTTTGCAGTAGAATGTTATGTGATGTATAGTTTTGCAGTTTTTGTTATAAAAAAGTTTAAGTTAGATTTTCGTTCTTATTTTATAAAGTGATTATTATCTATTTATACATATAGAGACGCACTGCAGTGCGTCTTTACAATAATCAAATTTGCTGTATAATACAATTTTAAAGTGTTAAAATCGCAATATTTCTGAAATAAATTTATGAAAATTATCCGACTAATTTATTTACCCACCTAAAAAAATCCTCAATCTCTTTTACGTTTTTTGCATAATAATTTGCATAAGTATTTTCGGGTGGATTTTCATTCACAACTATTCCTATATCATTGTCTCCAAGAATTTTAAATGCGTCTTCATCTGAATTGTCATCACCAATAAATATAACGGTAAAGTGTTTTCTCCAGTTGTTTTTATAAAAATGATTTCCAACAGTTTCGATTACCGTTCCTTTGTTAATTTCTATTTTTGGACGGATATTAAAAAGTTTCTTGCCCTCTACAATTCTGATGTTTTTATATTTATTCAGAGTATTTAAAATTTCAGTTCTGACCGATTCCTGCTTATCTTGTGGGATATTTCTGAAATGAAAACTTGTCGTATAGATTTTCTTCTCAATCACTATCCCGTCGATATTTTGGAAATTTTTCTCGACTTCCTTTGTGATTTTTTCTATTAGTTCGATGACTTTTTTATTCTTATACGTATAATCTGCACCATATCCTTCGATTTGAAATCCATGATTTCCCGCATAGAAGGCATTGTCTATGTTAACGATGGATTTTAGTTCATCTATTATTCTTCCACTCACGAACGCAAGACATATTCCTGGATTTTTACTTAATATTGTTAAAATTTCTCTCATTTGTTCGGTTATTCTTGCCTCTTGCAGTGTTGTAATGATTTCAGCAATGGAGCCGTCGTGGTCCATACCGAGCAAGATTTTCTCTTTTGATCTAATCTTTTTCTCGACTTCAGTCAGATTATCTAATAAGTATAAGCATTTTTTCATTTTAATTGCTCAATTGAATTTTTGATTATAAAAAAAGAGAACAATGTTGTTCTCTTTTTATATGACGTTATAATTATAATTTTACGTTCCCATATCCCATCGTGTGAGATAATCAACTTGTTCTCTTGTTAGTTTGTCTATTTTAAGTCCCATCGTTCCAAGTTTTATCTCTGAAATCCATTTTTCTATATTCTCGGGAACTTTATATACTTTTGGTTCTAATTTTTTCTTACTTTTACAGACCCATTCTGTGACGAGTGCCTGCGTGGCAAAACTCATATCCATAACTGATGCGGGGTGTCCTTCTGCGGCGGCGAGATTGATGAGTCGTCCTTCACCCAAAAGGAATATTCTTTTCCCATTTTTTAATTTATACATATCGACAAAGTTTCTAACGTTTTTCCTTATTTCAACAGAGATGCTTTTTAAATCGTCGATATTAATTTCAACGTTGAAATGTCCTGAGTTGCATATAATAGCCCCATCTTTCATAACTCTAAAATGCTCTTTTCTTAAAATGTGAATATCACCAGTTAAAGTGCAGAAAAGGTCTCCAATTTTTGCTGCTTCAGTCATCGGCATTATGATAAATCCGTCGAGTGCTGCTTCGATTGCACGAATCGGATTTACTTCTGTTACGATGACAATCGCTCCCATACCCCTTGCACGCATTGCAAATCCCCTTCCACACCAACCATATCCTGCAACAACAAAGTTCTTGCCAGCTATCAGTATATCCGTTGCTCTAATGATTCCGTCAACAGTTGATTGACCTGTTCCGTATCTGTTATCGAAAAGGTATTTCGTTTGTGCGTCATTAACAGCAATAACCGGGAATTTTAATGCTCCATCTTTTTCCATAGCACGTAGTCGTATAACCCCCGTGGTTGTTTCTTCCATACTGGCAAGTATTTGAGGAGCCATTTGGTGATATTCTCTGTGTATGGTAGAAACTAAATCCGCACCATCATCCATAGTGATGACAGGATTGTGTTTAATGGCGGATTTTATGTGTTTATAATACGTTTTTTCGTTTTCTCCTTTGATTGCAAAAATGGGGATTTTGTAGTCCTTCACTAATGATGCGGAGACGTCGTCCTGCGTAGAGAGTGGATTTGAAGCGCATAATACTAAATCTGCCCCTCCAGATTTGAGTGTTCTGGCGAGATTTGCAGTTTCCGCTGTTATATGTAAGCACAATGACATTTTTTTCCCAGCAAAGGATTTTTCTTTCTGAAATCTTTCCCTTATCTTTTGCAAAACCGGCATATCGTTGTCAGCCCACTCGATTCTTTTTTTACCTTCTGGTGCTAATGAAATATCTTTTATATCATAATTCATTTAGATTCTCCATTTTCAAAAAATTGTTAATTTTCTAAAACTAATAAAACGAAAAAATTGACCCGTTTTAAAATTAAGCACGCTTTAAGTCGTCGACGCGGTCTGTTTTTTCCCAAGTAAAATCCTCATCTGTTCTACCAAAGTGTCCATAGACAGCGGTTTTTCTATATATTGGTCTCCTTAGTTTTAGACGGTCTATTATTCCACGTGGAGTAAAGTCAAATGTTTTCTTAACTATTTTAGTAATTTCTTCATCTTTTAAAATTCCCGTTCCAAAAGTGTTGACCATAATTGAGACGGGCTCTTTTACACCGATTACGTATGCAATGTTGATTTCACATTTTTTTGCGAGTCCACTTGCGACGATATTTTTTGCAGACCAACGTGCAGCATAAGAACCCGACCTATCGACTTTTGTTGGGTCTTTTCCTGAAAAACACCCACCACCGTGCCTGCTAAATCCACCATAAGTATCAACGATTATTTTTCTACCCGTAAGTCCTGCGTCTCCCAAGGGTCCTCCTATGACAAATTTACCGGTAGAATTAATGTAACAAATAATTCCATTTTTACTTATGAGTTTTTTGGGAATAACTTTGAAAATAACTTTTTCTTTTATGTCTTTTTGAATTTGTTCAAGTTCAACGTCTGGTTCATGCTGTGCAGCGATTACGACGGTTTCTACAGATACTGCCCGGTCGTTCTCATATCGAACGGAAACTTGCGTCTTACCATCCGGTCTTAAATATGGGATAATTTTATTTTTTCTAACCTCTGAAAGTTTCATTGCTAACTTATGTGCCAATAATATGGGGAGTGGCATCAGTTCTTCTGTTTCATCAGTAGCATATCCAAACATCAATCCCTGGTCTCCTGCACCCTCTTTATCGACGCCTTGTGCGATATCGGGAGATTGTTTTTCAATACATTGGATAATTGCACAACTTTCATAGTCGAGCCCCCATCTTCCATCAGTATAGCCAATATCCTTTATTATATTTCTTGCAATTTTTGGAATATCAGGTTTTGCTTTTGTTGTTATTTCTCCACCTATCAGAACTAAACTTGCTTTAACAAATGTTTCACAAGCTACCCTTCCCATTGGGTCATCAGCCAAAACTGCATCCAATACGCCATCAGAAATTTGGTCTGCTATTTTATCAGGATGCCCTTCTGTTACAGATTCTGATGTAAAAATATAAGAAGACATAATTACTCCTGAGTATCGTTTGGTGAATAATATTTAAGGATTAATTTTTGTAATATCGCCTATAATCAGTGATTGTTCTCTATTTTTTATGTTTGTATTTCCTCCGATGATTGAATCTTTTAGTATCATATATTCAATGTTAGAATTTTCGCCAACGATGGAATTTTTAATAACTGAATTTACAATTTTGGTTTTTTCTCCAATCGTAACATAAGGTCCGATGACTGAATTTGCGATGTCCGCTGTTGGAGAAACGTAGCAAGGGTCGATAACAACTGAACCTGCAAACGTTGGTTTGTTTGGGTATTTTTTTAAAATGTATTTATGAGATGACAGTATCTCTGCTGGTGTTCCACAATCAAACCAATTATCGATTTTATGCGTTGTGATTTTCTCACCGCTATCTACCATATTCTGAATAGCATCGGTAATCTGGTATTCTCCTTTTGTTTTGACGTTATTTTTTAAAAGATGATCGATTGAGTTTTTGAGCCGAATTCCATTTTTAAAAAAATATATGCCCACAATGGCAAGATTGCTCATATATGTATCGGGCTTTTCGACTAACTTTTTAACAAAACCATTGTTATTCAAAATAACAACGCCGTATTTTTTTGGATTTTCAACTTCTTTTACGGCTAAACAAGAATATTTACTTCTTATTATTTTTTTCAGGTCTCCTTCAAATATCGTGTCTCCCAAAACTACCAAAACCGGCTCATCAGTTAGGTCTTCTGAAGCCATACTAACCGCATGTGCAATACCATTTAATTTGGGCTGAAAAATAAATTTTATCTTTAATGAATATCTTTTTTGAATATATGATTTTATTTTTTCTCCCTGAGGATTTAATATCATAGAAATTTCGTTAATTCCATTTGCTATAAGTTTTTCGAGTATATAATCGATAATTGCTTTTTCACCAAGTTTTATTAGGATTTTCGGAGTCGTAAAGGTTATGGGCCTCATCCTTGTTCCTAATCCTGCTGATGGTATAATTGTTTTCATTTTATATCGGTATTATCGTTTTTAAAATAAATTTAATATTTTTGAGTATCTGATTTTTAATTGAAAAAAAATTCAGATTATTGTTAATCAACAAGAATAAAATTATATTTTTTGGGTTAAATTTTAATAAAAATAATTAATAAAGTCAATATTTATCTTTTTTGGAGTTTTTCTTTTAGAGTTTCTATTTTTTTTATAGGAGTAGGGTCTATTTTTTTGATAATAGCGAGATAGTAACTTGTAAAATCACCAATGTATAAAAGTGAGAAAATTCTTGCCAATAAGGATTTACCTTCACTCCATATTTGTTCGACAGGGATATTTTCATTATTGAGCATTTCAATGGTAATATCAATGGTTTTTGAAACTTTTTTCTCGATTTCTTTATCGTTAAGAACGATTACCATAGGATTTGATTTGCGAAATTTTTTCCATTCCCACCCCATAATCTCATTGTGGTTTAATTCTGTGAAGTAATTATTGAACGCCATAGTTTTGCTGTTTTCAGAGAATTGACATTTCCATCTATAACTGACTGCACCAAAAAATTGTTCGACACTATAAATGATTGGGAGTTTGTCAAGAAGTTTATTAGCAAGAATCAGGGGTGTATTAGAATCTGGATAACTTAATTCAGAGAATTGTTTTGATTGTTCTTTTAAGTTAGTAATCGTTTCTTCTATTTCTTTGAACTTATTATCGATGAGTCCACTTTTTATAAGTATGAGTAAAGGAATGGTAAAAGAATATCCTAAAGCACACCTTGGAGGGAAAGCATCTGATGGAAGAATGATATTAAATGTATCATCTTTTTTTGAGATTTCTTTTAATTTTCCGCCACTTGTAATAGATATAATCTTTGCCCCATTTTGTTTTGCTTTTTCGTAAGCGCTCAAACTTTCTTGAGTATTTCCAGAATAACTCGATGCAAAAAAAAGTGTATTTTCTCCAACAAATTTTGGAATGTTGTAGTTTCTGCATATTATAAATGGAATTTCTAATTTGTTTGAGACATAATCTTTTAGTAACAAACCACCGATTGCTGAACCGCCCATTCCACTAAAAACGATATTTCTTATGTGATTAGTTTCAAAAGGTATATTTATTTTATCATAGAATTCAAGAGATGATTCAAGTTGTTGATAGAAGTTTGCTATTTTGACGAACATATTTTCATTATCTATTTTCTTCAAGTCGGATATTGTGATTGGCATCATAAACCTGATATATCTTAAAAGGTTAAAAATTGATTTTTATAGAGGAAGATTGGGGAATTTTTCTTTCGTAAGTTTAATAAGATATTCTTCGATTTCTTCTGATGAATTCATATTTAAGCATTTTTTGCTGATTTTTTTTGCGTCCGAAAATCTTATTGAACGAATAATTTGTTTTATTTCACTTAGAATTAAAGGGCTGACGCTAAATTCATCAAGTCCTAATCCAACGAGAAGATAAGCTGCAATTGGGTCACCAGCCATTTCTCCACACATTCCAACCCAAATTCCGTTTTTATGTCCGGCATCTACTGTTATCTTGATAAGTTTTAGAACCGCTGGATGGAAAAATTGAAATAAATTTGAAACGCGCACATTTCCACGGTCAACCGCAAGCGTGTATTGAATGAGGTCATTTGTTCCAATGCTAAAAAAGTCAACTTCTTTTGAAAGTTCCTCTGCAATCATAACCGCTGAAGGGAGTTCTATCATTATGCCTATTTTTATGTTCTCGTCGAATGGGATTTTTTCTTTTATTAGTTCCTCTTTGGATTCTTCTAAGAAGGATTTTGCTTTAATGAGTTCACCAAGTCCAGATATCATTGGAAACATTATAGCAACATTTCCAATTTTGCTTGCCTTTAATATTGCTCGGAGTTGGGTTTTAAATAGTTCTGGATAATCGAAGCAAACTCTTATGGCGCGCCATCCTAAAAATGGATTGTCTTCCTGCAAACCTTTGGGAGTTTTTACGAGTTTATCACCGCCGAGGTCTATTGTTCTTATAATTACGGGCTTTGGATATACCCTTTTTGCTATATTTTCATATTCCTGATGCTGTTCTTCCTCTGTTGGTGAATGATTTTTCAACAAATAGAGATATTCCGTTCTGTAAAGTCCAATACCATGAGAACCATATGCAATAACAGAATCGATTTCTTGCGGTAATTCTATGTTTGCGGAAAGGTCTATTTCTTTTCCATCTAATGTTATTGCAGGAAGAGATATTATTTTTTCTAAACTCTTTGAAATTTTATATAATCCTTCTTTCAGTTTTTTGTAATTTTTTAATACTTCTTCGTTAGGATTAATAATGATGTCACCACTATTTCCGTCAATGATAACGGTGTCACCTGGTTCTATATTTTTTATGAGATTTTTAACGCCCACAACGGATGGAACTTCTATTGCTCTTGCAAGTATTGCTGCGTGTGAAGTTCTTCCACCAAGTTCGGTTACGAAACCAAGAATTTTGGATTTATCCAAATTAACCGTAAGAGACGGTGTTAATTCGTGA
>CAZBIT010000104.1:0-7380 GCA_964491835.1 uncultured bacterium | reverse complement strand
ATAGCATAACTTGCCATAACCCCAGCAGTAGTTGGATTAGTAAGAACAGAAATATAAAACCCACCATTTTTTGAAAACTCGGCAAGTTTTGCACTCGTTTTAGCCATTTGCATAAGGGATGCCAATCCTTCCTGCATTCTTGCACCACCCGATGTTGACACGATAATCAAGGGAAGATGGTCATCCATCGCCCGTTGAATAGACCTTTTAATCTTTTCTCCCACAACAGATCCCATACTACCACCGATAAAATTGAAATCCATAACCCCAATCACAACTTTAAAACTATTTAGTTTCCCATATCCAGTTTTTATTGCTTCATTTAAATTTATTTTCTTGATTGTGCTTTGTAACTTTTCACTGTATTTCTCTTTGCCAACGAAATTGAGAAAATCTTTCGACCTTATATTCACGTCTGTCTCAATAAAACTGTCTTCATCAAGCAGTATATTTAGATATTCGTCACAATTCATCTTGAAATGGTAATTACACTTTAAACATACATTACAATTCTTACTCACTTCCTTTTTGTATAATATCGCACCGCATTTCTCACATTTCACCCATAACCCGTCGGGCAATTCTCTTTTTTCTTTCGTTAATAAGCCATTTAAGGACCTTTTAAACCAAGACATATTTTATTTTCAAAATTTAACTAACAATTTAAATTTAAGTTTGTAAAACACCATTTAAGTATTTACACATAACAATAGCATCTTCATTATTATTGGCATAGTAGTTCTTTCTTATCGACAATGGTGCGAATCCAAACTTTTTATACAAATTAATTGCTGGGCTATTAGATTTTCTCACTTCAAGATAAAAAAACATTCCTCCTAACTTTGATGCTTCATCAACAATATATTGCAATAACCTTGTTCCAATCTTCTTTTTCCTGTATTCTTTTTTGATAGCAAAATTACCTATATGAACTTCATCACACACAACCCAAATAAACGAATATCCAACAATTTCATTTTGAATTTCTGCAACTAATGATAAAGCAAATTTATCTTCACTTAAAATTTTCCAGATTTCACTTTTAGACCATGGGCAGGGAAAAATTTCTTTCTCCAACTTACATACTTCCCCATAATCCTTAATTTCCATTCTCCTGATATTTAAGTTATAAAATTCATTCATTATTAAAATCTTCTAAAACTTTTTCACTTTTACATCAAATTCTCTTAAATACAACGGCACTGAATTTTCAATATCGTCTGATTGAGACAAAATCATTTTCTTATAACCCATCTTAGCAACAAGAAAACCACGTGGCACAACATATTCATTTGAAAAATATGTCTCATCATTAGAATAAATCATTTTTAGAGCACTTTTTAGTTCTTGACCAATAATTCCAGTAAAAAAAATTCCTTCCTTAAAAAAATCTTTCTCCATCCCCTCTATTTTACCGAGTCGATATTCAGAAATTCGTTCAACATTCCCATTCTTTTCTTTATAATAACAATAAAAAACATCCCCTCTTATTGAAGGAATTATTGAACATATAATCTTTCCTAATCCAAGTCCATAGTTAGCAAAAATATCGAGAGTAGGAATTAAAAAAAGTGGAATATTCAGGGCGAAAGCAATTCCTTTTGCCGCTGAAACGCCTATACGCAGTCCTGTAAACGAACCTGGTCCTGAAGAAACTGCAACGCCAGAAAGGTCTTTCATATTCATACCTGCGGTATTAATTACATTTAATATCCCTGGAAAAAGTGATTCAGAATGAGCATTATGAGTATGTGCACTTAATTCAGATAAAAAATTTTCTTTATTAGTAATTCCTATACTACAAATGTCACTTGAGGTTTCTATTCCAAGTATGAACATTATTTCTCTATTCTAATTCTTCTCCAATTATTTTTATCCTTAACAAACTCCATTCTAACAATTATTTTATTTGGGGGAAGAAACGACTCAACTTTATCAGCCCATTCAATCAAACAAATGCCATTGTTATATAAATATTCCTCAAAACCGAGTTCTTTCAATTCACCAATCTTTTCAATCCTATAAAAATCTATATGATATATAATAAAATCACCACTGTATTCATTAATTATTGTAAACGAAGGGCTGATAACACTATTCTTAATTCCGAGGCCTTTGCATACTCCTTGAATAAAACAAGTTTTACCTGTTCCCAATCCACCATAAAAACAAACAACGTCTCCAATTTTCAATTGTTTTGAAAATCTTTTTCCTAATAAAAAAGTTTCTACGGGCTTTTTTGTTATTATTTCAGTCATAAAAATTATAAAAATTATTATTTTCTTTTCCCTTCCATTTTAATTACAGGCAAAATCATTTCTTCCATTGAAATTCCGCCGTGCTGAAAACTTTCTTTATATAAATTTACGTATTTATTATAATTTGTAGGGTAAACGAGATAAAAATCTTCCTTAGCAATCAAATACTGACAATTAACTCCTCTTGAAGGTAGTAAATACTCTTCAGGTTTTTTAATGAATAGAGAATGTTTACTATTACACTTTAAATTTCGTCCAAATTTATATCTCAAGTTTGTGGAAGTTTCTCTATCACCAATCACCATAGTAGGTCTTAAACAACGAATGCTACCATGGTCTGAACTTAAAATTATCGTTACATCCTTAGTGGAAAGTTCCTTCAGAATTTGAAATATTGATGAATGTTCAAACCAAGAACGAATTAGCGACCTATAAGCAGGTTCATTAGGAGCTATTTCTTTTAATACTTCAGATTCACTCCGTTTATGCGACAAAATGTCAATAAAATTTACAACTATTGATACAAGTGAAAAATTCAAAAGAGTATCCAAACTTTTTTCAACTCTTTTGGACTCTTCAACATCAAGTATTTTAATGTATTTTAAACCTTGTTTAAGATTAATATTTTGGTTAGATAAGAGCTTTTCTAAAAATAATCTTTCATACCTATTTCTGCTTGATTCGTCCTCAAGTCCCTTCTGCCATATATCAGGAAATTCTTTTTCAATTTCAAATGGAAAAAGCCCACCAAAAAGAGAATTTCTGGCATAGGGCGTTGCAGTCGGTAAAATCGAAAAATAATATTCCTTATAAATGTCATAGAATTCATAAAAGAAGGGTTCAAGAGCAAGCCATTGGTCATTTCGTAAACAATCGAAAATAATGAAAAATACCTTTTTCCCCTCTATAAGTTCAGGAATTACAAACTGTTTAATAATATCCACCGATAAAATAGGCCTTTTTCTACTATGAATCCAGTTTAAGTAGTTCTTCTCAATAAATCGAGAAAATTCTATATTGCATTCACGAATCTGTTCTCTTAAAGTTTGTTCCAATCCAACATCAGAGTGTTTATCTAAATCCATTTCCCAGTCAGAGAGATTAGCATAAATTTCAATCCAGTCATTATAATCAAGGTCTTCTTGAAGTTTCAAGGATATTTCTCTATAATCGGAAATGTAATCTTTTGAAAGTTTTTCTTCTTTAATCTTTCTTGATTCAAGTATTTTTTTACAAACACTCAAAATTTGACTTGGATTGACGGGTTTAGTTAAAAAATCATCTATTTTTCTTCCAATGGCTTCATTCATCAATTCTTCTTCTTCGCTCTTAGTTATCATCACAATAGGAACAAAAGGATTTAGATTTTTCATCTCAATTAAAGTGCTTAATCCATCTTTACCCGGCATCATTTCATCAAGCAGAATAATATCAAACTTTTCCTTTTTCGATAAAATCACAGCATCTTCACCATTTGTCACAGATTTGACACAATAACCCCTTTCTTCAAGAAACAAAATGTGAGATTTCAACATATCTATCTCATCATCAATCCAAAGTATTTTCCATTTTCCTTCCATATTATATAATATTAATAAAAATTGATAATCTATGAAATTTTTATTTAATTAATAATCATCTTTAAATATAACAATTTTTCCCTGTATAATCAAATAATTAATTATAATATATAAATTTATAACATCATTTTAAGAATTTTTTTATTTAACTTTAACTATAACAAGGGTTAGGTCATCGGTTTGACGATAACCAGAAACATAAACTTGAATTTCTTTAATAATTTCATCAATGATAATTTTCGGAGGATTTTTTGCATTCTCTTTTATTATTTTCTTTAACCGCCATTCTTCAAATGTCTCATCAGCAATATTCATTGCATCCGTTATCCCATCGGTATAAAAAATCAATTGGTCTCCCGATTTAATTTCGATTTCCTGTTCAATATACACAACGTCTTGTATCCAGCCAAGAACAATCCCACCACTTTTTAGTAATATTTCTGAACCGTCATTTTTCAATAATATTGGTGGATTATGCCCAGCATTGCAGAAAGTAATTTTATTATTTTTTGCATCAATCACACCGTAAAAAAATGTTATATACTGATATTCATCAGTATTTTCATAAATAACATTATTAATCCTCGAAACCATTTCTTTTATTGGCAAACCTTCACGAGAAAGAGTTCTAAGACAGGCCTGCAAATTGGACATTAATAACGATGCGGGTATTCCCTTTCCTGACACATCTGCAATAGCCACTCCAAGTTTATCTTCGCCAATTTTAATTAAGTCATAATAATCTCCGCCAATTTCCTTACAAGGTATATTTAAAGCAGCAATTTCAATTAAATGAAAAATTGGTATATCTTTTGGAAAAAGCATTTCTTGAATTCCTTTTGCAACTGTGATTTCCTTTTCGAGTTCCTTTTTTTCAATCGACTCCTTGAAATAACGTGCATTTTCTATAGCCACTACAGCATGGTTTGCAAACGTATTTAATATATAATCTTCTTCCTCACTATATCCATAATTATTATTTTTCTTTGCATATAGAATCCCAATGATTCCCAATTTTGAAGATATAAGAGGAATCCCAATTAAAGAACCTTTTGAAATTCCAGAAATAAATAACTGCTTCCCAAGTTCATTCATAATCAATGACGATTTTGATTCAATGATTTTCATATTTAAAGAACTATCGGGCTCAAGATTCACAAAAGATTTGTCTTTTGGTTGTAAATTTTTTGATGCCCCAATAGTAAAAGGACTATTTTCATCTTTTCTTATTAAAAGCCAGATACTATCAGAATTAGTAATTTCATAAGTAAGATTAACAATTTCTATAAGAAGTTTATCAATCTCAAGAACAGAAGTAATAGACCTGCTTAATTGATGTAGGGAAGAAAGTTGTTTAACCTTTTTATCAAAAATACCTGCACTGGGTAGATGAAACAAAATATTTACAACTGAAAATATTGTGTATGCTAAAAAGAACCTGAAGGTGAGATTTAAAAATGAATAAATAGAAAGACTGAAATGTGAAGAAACATTTTCAATTTGATAATTAAATGTCATAACTAAAAAAATAATTATAAGTGCTGAACTGAAAAGAAAAATTAATTTTTGTTTTCTATTAAGAAATACAACCCATGAACTTTTTAAGGAATTTAGTATAATTGAAATATATAGAAGAATCCCAACAGCATCGACAGATGAACCACCGGTGAGTATATCTCGATAGATTTCACCAGAGGAAAAACCCTTAAAATTAATCCAAAAAACATATAAAACTGAAAGAAATGTAAGAATCTTAAAATTCAAAAGGGTCAACTTCTTTACCCTGAACATCGAAAGTTCATATAAAATCAGAATAATTACAATAGATATCACGCTTAATAAAAGAGATATCAAGCCGCACAATACAAAATTAATTGAATGATTTTCAATGAGGTAATTTAAGGGGTTATTTCTTCCTTGAGGAAATATGACATTTAATATAAAAAAGATCAAAAAGATAGAAAAACCACAAAAAAAGAGTATTTTTAGTTTTCTGACTATGCTGGAATCTCGTATATAACTGCTATTTTTAATCTTTGAAATCAAAGAAAGCAGAAAAAGTATTATTATTACTTCTTTTAATATTCCCAATATTATGTTTGATGCCAAATAAAAACCCCCTTATTAAAATCATAACAAAAAATTTTACTTTTTTATAAATTTTATGAAATATATTACTTCAATTTAATCATAACGTCTTCAACAATGCTACCTTTAATTTCTATTTCAGAGTATTCTTTAAGACAAAAAGTATTTACTATATCTTTCAAATTCGAACTTCTCACAACAAGAATTAAATTACCTCTATAATTTTTTATTAAAAAATTCAATATTTTATAGAATCCACCTTTATTCATTTCTAATCTGCCAACTTCATCAATTATCTTTACCCTATCTTCAATATTTTCCATTAAAACCTTCTCCGAATAATCAAATCCATCTTCATAGAAGTAATACCCTCCGAATTTTTTACCACTACAAATATTATCTTTAGATGCAAGGAGTTTCTTTTCATTGTCATAAAGATTTAAAGCATAATAATTTTCCTTTACATTATTTTCCATCTCTGCTATGCTTATTATTCCTGATACGGATATTCCATTTTGTTTTAAACATTGATAAAGTTCATAAACCTTTTTAGTTTTTCCAGAGTTTCTCTCTCCTTTTAAAAATATTAACATAGTTTTTTTAATATAGGATATATTTTAAAAAAGTAGAAAAATTCTTTTTATTATATTTTAAAATCAATACCAATCATAAAATTCCTGCCTTCTTGTGGAAATCCAAATTCAGATTGATAATTTACATCGAAAACATTATTAATCCTGAAATATACAGAATTATTTAAAAATGATTTTGAGATTTTTACATTAACAAGCCCATAATCGGTTAGAGTACCCCATTCCCCCGTATCTAAGTTAATATATTTCTGTTTGCCATTATAAAACAATTCACTATAAAAATGAAACCCATATTTAATTTTAGAAGAAAAAAGAAGATTTAAACGGTGCTCTGGATGATATTCTACATAATTTGACGTTCTATTTGTAGAAACATTTTTCATTTTTAATAACGTATAATTTATTTCATAAGAAAATACAGGATACGTAATTCTTAATGCGGTTTCAATTCCTCCGCTTATCACTTTACCGATATTATCAAGTTTTCTCTCACCATTTCCCAATGGGACATTAACGATTAAATCCTTAATATTATCATAGAATAAAGTAATCGTTCCATTATATTTTTCTCGACTGATAAACTTAATGCCTGATTCAGTAGATATTGAATTCTCCGCTCTTAAATTAGGATTTGGAACATTGCTTCCAATATATTCAGAATAGAGTTCTTTTAAGGTTGGGAATCTGCTTTTTTTACCAATTGAAAAATGAAATGATGAATTTTCCGAAAGAGTATAAATCAATCCAAACTGGGGCTTAAACAGGTTAAAATTATTAGGAACAACATTGTTATTCGCAAAAATAGGACTTATAATGTCGATTCCATTCCCAAAATTCATTGAAAATCTGTTCCCAAAAGTG
>CAZBIT010000103.1:0-7409 GCA_964491835.1 uncultured bacterium | reverse complement strand
CTAAATTTGACGCATTTGTAGAAAAGACAATGAAGGATTGGCAGGCTCCTGGTGTTATAATATCAGTTGTGAAAAATAGTAAGCATGTTTTTGCAAAAGGATACGGAACCAGAAAATTTGGAGATAATTTGCCAACCAACGAGAAGACGCTTTTCCAGATTGCCTCCCACACAAAACCGATTACTGCTGCGACAGTGGCAATACTTGTTGATGAAGGAAAAATGTCATGGGATGATCCTGTAAAGAAACACATACCGGAATTTAATCTTAAAGATGACTATGTGGCTAAAAACTTGACGGTAAGAGACCTATTAATGCAGCGTACCTATTTCCCTACCATTGTTGGCGGTTTCTATAATCCAGATTACACAATAGAAGATTTATTAAGCGACTTGGAAAAGATAAATCCCTTGACAGGTTTTCGAGAGCGCCAGAATTACAGTAATGTTGCCTTTGCCCTGGCAGGAGAGGTTGTTTCTCGAGTATCAGGTATGAGCTGGGAGGAATTTGTGAAACTCCGCATATTGGAACCGTTAGGTATGTCTTCAACATATACAAGCACAACTCAACTTCAGAACGAACTTGGAGATCCAAATAATGTTGATAACCTATTTAAACCTGCTGTTATGAAAGACGGCGTTGTTTCTTTAGGCGACTGGAGTGCTTGCAGTATCGGTTATCTTTATGCTCCTGCAGGTGGGATTATTACCACAGCGGATGATATTGCCAAATGGATGATTTTACAGCTTCAAGAGGGTGAATATAAAGGTCAGCAACTCATTAGCAGAGAAAGCATTAAAGAAATGCATAAACCACATGTTATTATAACACCATTCTGGGGAAGTTCTCGATTCAATTGGTTTGATTATCACAATCCTCTTGCTCATTTTCTCACATATGGTCTTGGCTGGATATCTTTTGACTATGTGGGCAAAAAAGTAGATGAACATCCAGGTGCACCTATGAGTTCATTTATTGCGGTAATACCCGAAGAAAATCTTGGTATTGCGGTTGCAACAAACGCTAACTTTGGATTTGAAAGCCTTAAGATTGTGGGCGCTATAAAGATGAGAATTATAGACAGATTTCTTGGCTTACCAGAAAAAGATTGGAATGCTATTTTTAAAAAGGGGCAACTGAATTAAAAACCAAAAAGGTAACCTTCATAGTACAGACATTCTTGTCTTTGTTATGGATCGGCTCAATCAATGAATCGACTTATCTAATGAACAGACAGGAATATATGTTCCACAATTAATATATTAAACAAAGGCACTGTCAAAAGTTTTATGAAAAAAATATGAAAAAAGGTTAAAGAAAGGATATTAAAAATGAAAAAGAAGAAGATTGGAATTACACGACGTAATTTCCTTGCAGCTGGAGCAGCTGTTTCGGCTGTAATATCGGGATTTCCATTTGTGCGTACTACCCATGCACAAGATAAGAAACCTATTAAAATAGGATTGGTTGGCTGCGGAGGTAGAGGTACAGGAGCTGTCGCAGATGCAATCAATGCAGACCCTAACTTACGTTTAGTTGCTATGGCTGATCCTTTTCAGGACAGAATCGATAGCAGCTTAAAAGAGTTGAAAGACCCAAAACGAAGAGGAGGTCCTCTTAAGGGAATCGAAGTAACAAAAGATGCATGCTTTACCGGATTAGACGGCTATAAAAAGATTCTCGAAATGGATATCGATTATGTATGTCTCGTTTCACCTCCGGGTTTTCGCCCAATTCAGTTTGAAGCCGCCGTTGATGCAGGAAAGCATATTTTTGCTGAAAAGCCACTTGCAACAGACCCTGTTGGTGTAAGAAAAATTAGAAAATCAGCACAAAAAGCAAAAGATAAAGGACTTTCAGTAGTTGTTGGTCTGAATGCCAGGCACTCTGCCTCTGACGAGGAATTCATAAAAAGGATTCACGACGGAGCTATTGGAAAAATTCTTGCTGGCAGGTCTTATCGTTGCCATGGAGGACTGTGGCACCGTGGTGATGAGCGACCAAAATGGACTGAAATGGAATATCAGTGCCGAAACTGGTATTATTTCTGCTGGCTTTCAGGTGACCAAATAACCGAAATGGCTATCCATTCTATAGATTTTATAAACTGGGTTATGGGAAGTCCACCTATTAGTGCATTTGGAAGCGGAGGACGACAGGTCCGGACTGACCCCAAATATGGAAATATTTATGACCATATGTCAATTGATTACGAATATCCTAATGATGCTCATGTGTTTTTAATGGTTCGTCAATGGGACAATTGTGACCAAGCAAGCGGGAATTACTTTGTTGGAACTGAAGGAGCATTTGATGGACGAGGAATTACAGGAAAAAATCCGTGGAAACCCGAAAAAAAAGGCGAAGAACGTGGAATGGGTTCAGGTGTTTATGAACATTGGAAACTGATTGACAGTATAAAAAATGAAAAAGCAATAAATAATGCGTTAGATTTCGGTGCTGACAGCACACTGACAACAATAATGGGACGTGAATCTGCCTATACAGGTAAAAAGATAACTTGGAATGAAATGTTAAATTCTGACCTTGACTTGCTCCCGAAAGGAGAAATTAAGTTTGGACCAGCACCAGAAAGTTCGGTTCCGATGCCCGGCCATCCAAGACAGAT
Source organism: uncultured bacterium (assembly GCA_964491835.1). GTDB lineage: Bacteria > SM23-31 > SM23-31 > JAUVVT01 > JAUVVT01 > CAZBIT01. The sequence goes on along the minus strand of CAZBIT010000103.1, from coordinate 4,780 downwards.
ATAGTTTGAAAGTATCTAAAAATAAAATTATATTCTAAAATTAAAATATGTAATAAAAATCTACACTATTATTAAAACAGACTAACTTAAATCTTTTAGAAAGAATAGGTATAACAGAAGATTCGTAAAAATCCAGAAATTTTACTTATTGAATAACTTAGCGGGCTTTACATACGCTTTGAAATATTTTAATCTTATAATTTATGTCGAGTAAGGTATTACAATATGAAATCTCAAAATGTTGAGATTGCTTTAATCTAAAATTAATTAAAGGAGATGCAACATGCAGGGTAACAAAAATATAAACCAAAGAGGATGTCACAAGAAAAGAACGTCTGGGACAACCAATTTCACATCCACAAGTAAAATTGGAGTATCAGGCATTTTGGAAAAAAAATCACTGGATGTGATTATACAAAAACACCACTCCTATATTCTTTTTGTTTGTATTATGGTATTTCTTTTTGTTGCCGTTGGCTATTCAACAGAAAGAAAGGGCAATGAGGTTGTTGGAAGATGGGATGTTACAATAGGAGAACCTCAGGAAAATTATGTCTCTTGGTTTGAGATAATAGAAGCCAATGGTCAATTAAGTGGTAGATTTGTTGGTCGTGAAGGAAGTGCGCGTCCCATTAAGACTATTCGTTTCGAAAATAATGAACTTTATTTTTCTTTATCAAGACAATATGAAAGTCAAAAAGAAGATCTCATTTTTAAGGGAACACTCAAAAATGGAAATATTCTTGGAGAAACAAACGACGAAAAAGGCAATTTAGTCAAATTTTCAGCAGTGAGATCTCCTGAATTGCCATATAAAGAGAACATTGAATGGGGAAAACCGATAGAATTGATGCAAAAAGACCTTTCCAAATTGGCTACAAAAAATCCCGACCGCCCATACGGTTGGAAGTTCGAGAATGGAATTCTGAGCAATATTCCCCCAAGTGTTGATTTGGTTACCAAGGAAAAATTTAAAGATTTTAAACTCCACGCTGAATTTAGAATCCCTAAAAGAGGTAATAGCGGTATATACTTACGAGGAAGATATGAGGTACAAATTAGCGATGACCAAGGTCGTGATGTTGCAAACAATCGATCTACTGGATCCATTTATGGTTTCTTAGCCCCAAATCAGAATGTCAACAAACCTGCAGGGGAGTGGAATGCCTTTGATATCACTCTTAACGGCAGGTGGATTACAATAGAATTCAATGGACACAAAGTAATTGACAAAACAGAAATACCAGGCATAACAGGCGGCGCTCTTGATTGTCAGGAAGGTGAACCAGGACCAATTATGCTTCAGGGAGACCATCAGGCAGTCGAATATAGAAATATTGTTATAACACCCGCCAAATAAATTAAAGGTAACTTGGACTTAATATAGTAACATAAAATCTCGATGGCAATGGTTTGTTGTTTTTTCTGAGGCAAAAAATTTTCTTATGAGAAGCACTTTGCCAAATCTTACTACTATTAATTTAAAATTAACCTTTAATCACAATAAAAGAACAAAAGAATATTTTAATATACGTTTTCTTTGAAAAGATAAATAATCAAATTAATATTTTCTAAATTATATGAGGGACATTATGAGAGGATTGACGCGTAGAAATTTTTTAAGTAAATCGCTTGCATTAGGAGCTGGTTTGAGCAGTATAACATTGGCAAAAAATACAAAATTAAATGCTGCTCTCAGAACTAATAAAGATGATATCTCATTGGCGCAATGGGCATTGGTTAAAGAAATTCAAGAGGGAAAATGGACGAATTTGGACTTTCCGAGAATTTGCAGAGAAGCTTTCGACATTAATGGGTGTGAATTTGTTAATACCCTGTTTGATGCTCCGACTCAGGATTATCTTGATCGATTGAAAAAAAACGCAGAAAAATATAACGTTAAAATGGTACTCATAATGGTCGATGACGAAGGAGAAACGGCTGCCCCTACAAAAAAGGAGAGGATGCAAACAGCCATCAATCATCGAAAATGGATTGATGTTGCCGCCTACCTTGGGTGTCACGCAATTAGAACCAACTGTCGGGGACCTAAAGATGCATCAAAAGAGGATATGCTTAACTGGGCAGAGGAAACCTATAACCTTATGTTAGAATACGCTGTGCCGGCAAAGGTAAGTATTGTAATCGAGAATCATGGAGGAATATCCAATGACCCGGATTGGATGGTTGCTCTCTTTGAACGGGTTAACAGTTTATATTTCGGTTCATATCCTGACTGGAGAAGCAGGAGTGATACTTTTGACAATTATGAATACATTAGAAAAATGCTCCCTTACGCTCAAGGAATGTCTGCAAGGAACCAACCTACATACGAAGAAACCAAGAGAATAGTTGACTTGTGTCATAATGGAGGTTATCGAGGTTGGTATGGTATTGAAACGAGCGGCCGAGAAGGAATCGTAGCCACGAAAAAAGCGCTTGAAAAGGCTCTTTTTAGAAAAGAATAAAATTATAATGCAATTATGAATTATTTGCAGGTTTTAATCAATTATTTATTTAAAACAATAGCACTATAGCACTATTTAAAGACATAGAGTGTTTTCCAATTCTTATAGAAATACAAGATTCTTGATAAATTAAGTAGATATCAAATTTAAAATTAATAGTAGGGGTGAATTTGAAATGTGCGAATGGGGAGCACGTTCTCACCTATGTTATGTTAGTAATGTGCGTAACCAGGGTTTTAAAAATTTTGAGTTTATGATAATTGATGAAATGTTGATTGTGGATTATACTGAATCTGATAAACTTTCTCGGTCTGAAAATATAAAGGGACACTTTCATTCATCCAGAACTTTTGTACATCAGTTCTATGATACCAAAAGTATTGTGCATTATAAAAACATCAAAGTCAAACCTCTGCCAGACGACTTGCCCACACTGGGTGTTCCTATAAATGACCCAGAGTTTGAAACCAAACTGATTGAACTTTCAGGTAAAAATTTTCACTTCATGAATATAAATGTTCATTTAAAAGGTTGTTTGACTATGGACGAGGCTTTGGCAAATGCATGCAAATATGGCTTTTCCTATGACTTTGCCGTCAATTGTGAATTGAAAATAGAATTTGAAATGGATGAAGTGCTCCAAGAATATTTGACCACCTTTAAAAAATCTCCTGTTGATAATTATTTTCAGAGATTCGCTATGGCGGTCAGAGATCCGCTATGGCGGAAAAAATTCGGGCAAAGAAGTTCCTCTATTTCCTCAGTTCAACTTAACCTCCCGAATTGCGCTGTCATGCCGAAAGATTTAATAAAAACTAAGAACCGAGGATTGAGGTATTATTCTTCTTATCACGTTTCAGTTGTATTAAAAATGAAGATATGTTCCTCAACACCTCGAATTGCTTATAAAAATAATAAACTTAACCAAAATATCTGCATGAAAAATGCAGCTTAATCATCTCAACAAATAATATAGGGAAATTAAAATGAATAAAATGACAAGAAGAGAAGCATTAAAAAGGGTTACCGCTGGAGTGGGTGCATCAGCAGTATTACCGAAAATTAATTTAAGTAAAGGGGATAATCCAGATAAGAGATTTGCCGACTTCGACGCACCAAACTCAGCAATCCAGGTCAAGACGTCAAGGAAGCCTATGGTTAGGGCAGCATTCGTTCGTCCAAATGTCGAGAAATATTGGATGGGTTGGCCAGGGGCCTCCTTCGACATAAAAGGGCATCAGATCCAGTATACGAAGGTGCTAACTGATGCTGCCAGGAAGTTTGGAATGGACCTGGAGATTATCGACGAGCCTCTATACGATTCTGACGTTGTAAACAACTTCCTTGAGAACATCAAGAAAAATCCACCAGATGGTATAGTGATTATGTCCTTGAGTCTCAATCAATCTTGGCCTCACATTGACAATATAGCACTGAACCGTGGAGAAATCCCCATGGTTGTATTCAGCCAGATGGGGACTTCCTTTACCCAGCACCTCCAGGGAACCCGAAATACCAAAGGAGTAACTGTTGGTGCCACACAGGATGTCGGGTGGCTAAACTTCGCCATGCGAATGCTAAATACCATCTGGCAGATGAAAAATACCCGTATATGCATAATGCGAGGCAAAAATACAGAAGACCAGCAACTCGAGGTCATTGGCACGACGATTCACTATCTCCCTCGCAGTCGCTTTCCCGAGGAGTTAAAGAAGATGGAAACAACCGAAGAAGTACGAGCAATCGCCGACTACTACGAATCCAGATGCGAGAAGATCATCGAGCCTAACAGGGAAGACAGGATTAATGCTGCTAGGAATTACATTACTGCCCGCAGAATTATGGAAGCGGAGAACTGCCAAGGTATCTCGATGGATTGTCTGGGTTTGGTTGGAAATCGAGAGATCCCATGCCCACCCTGCATGGCTTGGCTACAACTCCTCGACGAAGGTTATGTCGGGACCTGTGAAGCCAGTGTGAACCACACTATATCACAGCGGCTCACAAGCTTACTCTTTGACAGGCCTGGCTTTATGCAGGACCCCGCTCCCGACACTGTCAACAATACCCTGATGGTTGCCCACTGCACTAGCCCCACAAGACTCGATGGTTTTGGCAGGTCACACGAGCCCTTCATCCTCCGCAACCATAATGAGTCTGAACTCGGTGTTTCGCCTCAGGTGTTATGGCGCATTGGTCAAAAGGTCACAATAATGCAGTTTACCAGACCGGATTCTATACTTCTCGGCACAGGGCGCGTACTTCGCAACATTGACACTCCGCCTGCAGGTGGCTGCCGCACCTCTATGGAG
>CAZBIT010000102.1:0-7411 GCA_964491835.1 uncultured bacterium | reverse complement strand
AAATTTTATAAGCAAACTGTTATTCATTTTTTAAAATAGTTAAGTTATTTAATTACTTTCAAAAGATTTTTTAAATAAGTCCTCAATTGCGATTCTTATTTTTTTATATTTTTCAAGGTTTTTCATATAAATTTCATTGTTTTTTTTGTCTGGTTGAAAGACCTTATCGACTTTGACAAGATTTTCCACAGCCTGCTTAAGACTATCATAAACACCAGTTGCGGCACCGGCTAACATAGCGGCTCCAAGAGAACTTGCTTCCAGTATCTTGGGTCTTGTGAAAGGTTTTCCCATAATATCTGCTTTCATTTGAATCCATTTATTTGATTTGGCACCACCACCTGTAGGTCGGTATTCGTTGATTTTTATTCCCGTTTGATAAATAATTTCCATACCTTCGGCAATGTAGTAAGTTACACCTTCCATTAGTGCTTTAAGTAATTGCCATCTCGAAGTTTCCAATCTCAATCCTAAAATGTTTCCGGGGGTTTTTGCGTCAAACCATGGTGAACCCGTTGGCGCAAAATATGGAAGAACAAACAAATCTGTTGGTGAATCTGGAATTTGTCTGATTAAATCGTCATAAACATCTGTTCCATTTTGCTGTGCAATCTTTTTTTCTAATAACGAAAACTCATCTCTAAACCATTTTAGAAGGGAACCGCCGGTCATATTATAGATAAAACTAACATAATGTCCCGAAACAACATGATGTTCAATATTTAAGTTATATTTATAAAAGATTTCCATATCGGGCTTTTTATCAAAAGTAGGTGTAATACATATGAACGTTCCGATACCATAAGCTGCCTGTCCAGAAGAAATAACACCTGCACCAAGTGCGTTACAGCATTGGTCGTGTCCGCCTGTTACACAATAGACGTTATGTTTGAGTCCTAATTCATCTGCCATTTTATTTGAAACAGTTCCAATATTTGTGCCGGAAGGTAAAGGTCGAGGAAGTTTTTTTATCGAAATCCCAATTGCATTGATGAGTTGCTCAGACCATTTTTCGTTTTCTAAATCGAAAAGAAGTGTCCTATTTGCAAGGCTAAAATCAGTGACGGGTTCACATCCTAACAAGAAAAAAACGAGGTCATGCCAATTTAGAAAATATTCGGCTTCATCATAAATCTTCGGTTTATTTTTTTTATACCAGATGAGTTTTGGTGCAGAAAAGAATGCGGATGGTTTATTTCCGTTAATATAATACGTTTCTTTTTCACCTATATCGTCTATGAATTGTGGTATATATTCGGAACCTCGTTCATCGAATCCGAGAATTGCGTTGTCCAGAATTTTTCTATCTTTTGAAACGGGGGTCATTGCTTCACCACAAGATGAAATGCTCATCGTTGTAATTGGGTCATTGGTGGTTTTTGAGGCAACTATACGAATTACGTTTTTGACTTTTTTCCAGACCTCTTTACTGTTGAATTCAGCCCATTTTGGTCTGGGGCGGATGAGGTCATATTCTCTATGTTCTTGAGCGAGTAAAACTCCCTCATAAGAGAATACAACCGCTTTACACCCACTTGTGCCTATGTCTAATCCTAAAAGACTCACATTCAATTCTTTCTATGTTATCAAAGATAGACGCACTTTATTCCAGTGATTTCGCAAAATGCTTTTAAATACTCAGGAAGATGTTCACCGTAACCTAAAACAGCATATTCATTATTCCAAAGGTGAATAAGAAGGTCAGGGTCACATTCAAATTTACAAAATGCATGTGGCCAAAATGGGATGTTGCATTCTCTTCTTCTCTTTTTGATTTCCTGTGGAGAAGGTTCAAAGATTTCAACGGGAACGACTATCATTTGAAACTCGCCGTTTACTCGACCCAGGCGTGCAAGGCAACCTTTTCCTTTTTTACAAACTAAATCGACTGATAGCCCTCCTGCCTTACCTTCGGTGGGTATGCCGTGCTTTGAGAAGTTTGCTGGGCCGACTTTACCTGCAAGTGATGGAGGACAAGCACCATCACCAATAATTTTTATTTCTTTGTTTTTTTTGTCAAGGTGCTGTAAGTCGCCATAATAAACAGGTTCAGTTCCTAATTTTTGTAGAAGGAGCGTTGAAAAAGCAGTATTGAAATCACTGAGAGTAGATGTTGCCCATCCATCGTTTAACATCATACTTTGAGCAAAACAGGTAGCAGAATATTCGTCTCCGATACCGGGGAATGACTGTATTGTGTACCAGTCCCATTTTTCTTTTGTCACATATTTTTTTATCGCTAAATAAAGGCGAATTGAACGCTCATTAACTTCGTTTTTTTCGGGCTCTTTTTGAAAGAATTTTTTGATTTTCAGCATAACTGCATCGATTTCTTGCTGGGTTATTTTTTTTGCCATTTTAATAAGTTCAGTAGTATCGCGGGAATCTATATCTACTCCAAACATTTTCATCCATTGGGAAGGGTCAGCCACCCCACACGATTGTCCCATACCTCTACCACCGAAAACACCTATTGTAGAAAAATTAAGCCAATCTTTTACATAAGAGGCGTGAGCATAAGCGAGAATTTTAGAGATAGTTTCAGAGTCCTCAGATGAACCATATACGAATCCGTGCGGGATGCCGATTTCCATTAATGAGCCGTGTAAAACGAGACCACCCACTGGTCGCCAGCCCTGTGAACCATCATGTGTCCAGATGAGTATGCCTTTTCCTGTCATCGAATAATCTCTAATGGCGGCAAGTAAATGTGCTGCCCAAATCCACGTTCCAGAAAACAAAATAACACTGCTGATTTGTTCATTGTGTTTCATTGCCTTTAATGCTTCTCGTGCCTCTTGCTTTGTTGAAACAACGATATCCCATTCAACAAGTTTTAATCCGTTCTTTTTTAGAACGTCCTTTGATTTTTTTATTATCTTATCATCTATAAATGGTTTACCCATGGGGTCTAAAATTCCATCTTTATGAACACCGTAAACTATAAATCCAACAGTTGGTTGTTCCATATTTTTCCTCCTTATTAAAGATTTTTAAATTACAGTCTAATAATATTAATATGTTCTCTGTAAATATATAAAAATTAACTATATCGTTTTTAATTCATTTTTCATAATATCTATTACCGCTTTATATACAGAATCTTGTGCTTTATTAACGTTTCCGGTTTCTTGAAGGGTTTTTGCGTAAGGTTGTCGAATATTTGTTCCTATATTTATTTTGGAAATGCCATTTTTTATTGCTTCTTGTATATAATTTACTTGTATTCCTGAGCCACCGTGAAGCACCAGTGGAATTCTTAATGCGGAATTTATTTCCTTAAGACGTTGAATGTCGAGGCGGGCCGAGACCTTTTTTTGATTTTTGAGAATGCCAGAAATAGCTCCATGAATATTACCAATTGCGATGGAAAGCCAATCTACGTTAGTTTCATCAACAAATTTTTTTGCTTGATTGACGTCTGTAAAACCTTTTCCTGAATTGAAAAGTTCATCATAGGGAGGTAGTGGTCCTGTTTCGTGCCCCATAACAGCCCCAAGTTCTGCTTCTATAGGGACACCGCCATTATGGGCAATTTCGCATGCTTTAGAAGTAAATTTAATGTTATCTTCAAGTGGGAGACGGGACCCATCTATCATAAGCGATTCGTAACCTGATTTCAGTGCTCTTTTCAGGATTTCCAAAAAGTCAACGCGTTCGCCATCCTCATCAATTATGGGTACATGGTCAAGGTGTAACCTTGTATGTTTAATAGAAGCATTTAAATAATATTCTTTTGCAACGGCTTCCAAACTCTGCGCTTCAAATTTAGTCCATTCAAGACGAGCAACCTGTATTAATCCGAAAGAATCTATATCTTTTAAGGCTTGAACAATAGGGGTAATCATAGGTAGATATGGAATATTGAATGCCGGTACCACAGTTTTTGATTGGTATGCCTCATAAACAATCTCTTTTGTGTTTTTATCTTTTATTTTATGCAGTGGCATTTATTTTTATTGAATAATATTTATATTTATTTGGTTTTATACAAAAATTAGTTATTTTCTTTATGAGATAAAGTTTGATATGAAGTATTATTTTAAGACAAGATATTAAAATTACTTAAATATATCCTAAAAATGCTTTATTATCAAGTAAAATTTGGATTTATTAATTTTTTAAAATACAGCGCAAAATAAAGTAATATTTTTCGTAAAATTAGTTGATTTTATATTAATATTTTTTATATATTTTAATAATTTAACTTGTGTTGATTTAAGTTTAAAGTAAACATCATTAACCAGTAGCATTTATAACTTGTTTATTGAATCAATTTCATTGATAGGAGAAGAATAGATGAACTTTATAGACTATACTATAGTTGCTGGATTTTTTATATTTATTTTTTCAATCGGTTCTTATTTTTACAAATGGGTGGAAGAACCTGATGATTTTTTTATTGCGGGAAGACAGTTAACTCCATTTATCCTTGCAGCAACTATAACCGTTACAAATATGTATCTTTATAATTTTGTAGGTGAGGCAGGACAGGCATATAAGGAAGGTATTTCTATCGTGTGGCATGAATGGACTGGGAATATGGCTCTCGCTTTTTCAGGGCTTTTTATTATTCCTATAATGAGAAGATTGAGGATAAGAACTATTCCTGAGGTCATCGAAAAAAGATATAATAAAGTGGTCAGGATTCTTGTTAGTATTATTTGGATGATAAGATTTTGTGGATTATTGGGAATTGTTCTTTATCTTGGTGGTGTAGTTATTGAGGAAGTTACTGGATTTCATTCCTATTCATTCTGGATATTAATATTAGCAATAATATCGGTTGCATATACGTTTTTAGGAGGTATGTGGTCTGTAACGTTCACCAATACAACTCAATTCATTTTGATGCTTAGTGGTTCATTAATAGTTGTTCCAATAATTATGTCTGCTGTTGGATGGTTTCCGGAGATGGTTAAGCAACTGCCAGATGGACATCTGAATTTTATTCCTTCTATTGGAAAGTTTGACTGGAAGTTTGTTCTTGCTATCTGGCTTATAGGATTTGAATGGGCATCTACTGACCAGGGTATGCTTCAAATGGTTTTTGGTGCAAAAAATACAAAAGCCGTTGCAAAGGGTTTGGTCTTAGCGGGGATTATTTTAACGCCTTTCAATCTTTTAATGTTTTTTCCCGGACTTGCTGGAAGGGTACTATACCCCGGAATAAATGAAGTGGATGCTGTTATTCCAATACTTTACACAAACATTCTCCCTCATATAGTTTTAGGATTCATTGTTGTTGGGTTTATTGCGTCTGAATTATCAACCATTTCTTCAAATATTAATGCCATTGCAACATTATTTACTGTGGACGTTTATAAAAGTTTTTTAAAAAGTGACGCAACTAAAAAACAGATGCTCAATGTTGTTAGAATTATGACTATTTTTGCTGGGATTTCGATGATAATATCTGCTTTCTTTGTCAAATATTATTTTCAAAGTGCGGTGGATGCCTGGCTTTTTATCATGAGTTTTCTTGATATGCCTCTTTTTGTTGTTCTGATTATTTATGGATTTTTCTGGAAAAGAGCAACTTGGCAGGGAGCTTTGTTCGGGTACCTTGGGGGTGCATTGTCTGGATTAATAATATTTTTGGTATTTGATTTAAAAGCAGGATATGATTTTGCTACCGTAACTTTTTCTACTATAATTGCCTCCTTAATAATTTGCCCTATCGTTAGTTTATTAACGAAACCAGCGCCAGAAGAAAAAATAAAAGAAGTTTGGGATGCAAAAAAGGTGAGTGAAGAAGAAATAAAATCAAATGAAATTTTTCACATTATTCCAATTTCATTCTGGGGAAGGTTTTGCATTGGACTGATTTTATTAGGTTTGATTATGTTTGTTGTCTCGGTTATAATGGGAAGTATGAATATTGGTAACCCATCTTTAGTTGGAATTTCAGGAATGATTACTTACTTTGTTGGGTGTTTTGCAAGATTATATTTTGAATAATTTTAAAAACTAATGTTTTAAGAATATATTTTTTATTTGACATTATGTAAGAATTAATATATATTGAAAATGAGTGAATTTGGTTTCGAAATTCTTATACAATTTCTTCTTAAAATTCATTTCTTGGAAACTTCTATACTTAATATAATAGAATCAGAATAAAAAACTAATGGATAATTAATTTCAAAGCGTGATTGACATTTAGTATTTACGTGGTTAATTATAATCATTATTTGCATAATATTATATCTCAAGAATTTTGTATCCAAATAATCCTTAATAAAATGTCTTAATCTGCTCTTAATGATATTTCAAGAAATAAAAAATAAAACGTTTGTTTAATTATTTTTTTGATAATTTTTAATCAATATATGTAATTTTTTTGAAAAACAAGTTTGTATAAAAAAATTATGGAGATATAAAAATGAATGAATCAAGTCATAAAGAATTAAATGAATATGAAAAAGAACTTAAAAAAATCGATGATGAAAGGAAAAAAGCAGAGAATGCATTGCAACATAGAGTGGAATCAATAGAACTAATCACGATTATTTCTACGACATTCATTAATGTCTCGTTAGAAGAAACAGATGAAGAGATAATTAATGCATTGGAATTAATCGGAAAATTTTTTGAAGTTGACCAAAGTTATATTTTTCTATTTTCTGAAGATGGCACGAAGATGGATAATTCGTATGTTTGGTGTGCAGATGAAGTCGATTCAAAAATTCAAGACCTTAAAGGTATTTCAGTCAATAAGCTTCCTTGGCTGATGAAGAAAATAAAAAATTTTGAGACAATTAATATCTCACATATTTCTGAAATACCTCAGTTTGCATCGCCTTCAAAAGAATTTTTTAAATCACGAGGAGTTCAATCAGTGCTAATTGTTCCATTGATTTATGGCAGTGTATTGATTGGATTTTTTGGATTTGATTCTATTCGTTCGGAGAAAATATGGAAAGAGGAGGATATCACGTTATTAAAAATAGTTGGTAATATTTTTGTTAATGCATTGAAACGTAAGTGGACAGATGAAAAATTGCATGAACACAGGATGCATCTTGAAGAAATGGTAAAAAATAGAACTGCAGAGCTAATAAAAGTTAATGAAGAACTTCAACTGGAAATAAAACAACGAAAACAAATAGAAGAAAAATTAAGCAAAAGTGAAAGTTATTATCGTTTACTTGCAGAAAACGTAACAGATGTAATATGGACTAGTGATATGAATTTAAATTTTACTTATGTAAGTTCTTCTGTTAAATGTTTACTTGGTTTTAAAGTTGAAGAAGCATTAAATAAAAATATTAAGGAGATTTTAGAGCCAACTTCAAATGAAATTGCCATGAGAGTTTTCAAGGAAGAGTTGTTAAAAGAAAAAAAGAAGAAGAAGGGCATATTTCGCTCGCGAACACTGGAACTTAAACTAATTAGGAAAGATGGTTCG
>CAZBIT010000101.1:0-7418 GCA_964491835.1 uncultured bacterium | reverse complement strand
ATAGTATAAAGTTTCCGTTAGTTTATTTCTTAAAACTGTTTCCGAACCGATTGCGTACATCGCTATAGGAAACCGAGCAGGACTTGCTTGTATAATAGTTATCACGGCTTCAGGCGGGATTTGATTTTTAATTTCAGCGATACGTGCCAGGACAAATTGATAGGCAACGAAAGGGTCTGTGCTCCAGCTAAAATATACATTAATTTCAACCGCTCCAACTGAAGTATTTGATATAACTCTTTCTACACCCTGGACAGTTTTTATGCTTTCTTCGGCGGGTTTAGTAATTTGAAACAACATTTGTTTTATGGGGGCATATCCGTTTTCAATAGTGACCTGCACACGAGGAAAATACACATTTGGGAATACTCCTTCAGGAATACTATCTGAAAGTTCATAACCGATAAAAGCAAGAATAAGAATCAGTAAAAAGATTGCTATTTTGTTTTTTAGAAGATAAATAAAAAATTTCTCATTCATTTGACTATTACGTTTACTTGGTCAGAAAGTAAATAAGCATTCTCAATTACGATATTATCATCCGGATTTAGTTCATTCAAAATTATAACTTTATCAAGATAATCTTTTTGCACTTTTATAAATTTCTTATACGCTTTATTATCTTTCACAAGGTAAATAATTGGTTTCCCTTCGTCTATCAATACTGCAGATTTAGGTATCACCAGTCCATTTATATTCTGAATCTTAAATTTTACTTTTACTTCAAGATTGAGAGGTATAACTTTTTCAGGCACAATTAAAACCTTTATAAGATTTGAGTTGGCAAAGGGATATATATCAGAAACTTTCCCACGTATGGATAAATTGTTACATTCAATTAAGACATCCTGGTTTCTTTTTGGCTGATTAACCTGGTCGAAAGGTATTAAAGCTTCAACAATCTCATCCTGTAATGAGAACATATTAGCAACGGTCTGTCCATAGGTTACAAAACTATTTTCTGGAAGAATATCAGAGATATATCCATCAGCATTAGCATACATTTCATAATTATTGTTTCTGATTTTCAATTTTTCCAAGGTGATTTGTATATCTTCCACTTCCGATTTTTTTGCATTTATATCATTTCTTAAACTGATAATATCATTTTCCGCTATAATCCCTAAATTCAGCATTTCCTCAGACGATTTCATCTTTTTTTCCAGAGATTCGATAGAGTTTTTATTTATACTTAATTTACTTTCGAGGGATGATAATTCTTGGTCTTGTTCATAGTTTACCAAAAGAGCAATCAACTGCCCTTTCTTAACAAATTCTCCGGGTATAACATATAAATTTTTAATCCTGCCTTCTGATAGTGAAGACACAGAAAGACTTTTTTTAAATTTTACCGTTCCCTGTGACTCAAAATAAATAGTGTCTGATACGCTAATTGGCTTTGATACTTTAACTTCCACTTGTATTTCAGGTTGTGATAATTCTTTGGAAGGATTATTAATGTATGAAACAATAAATTTATAGAGTATAATTATCGTTATTGTAACAATGATTGCTAAATAACCCTTTTTCTTCATCAATAAATATCTCCTTTCGATAAATGGTACAGGTACTGATAATTCTGATTGAAAGTTACGAATAGGTTTATGTAATTCTCTTTAATGGCTATATCCTCCCTGAAGGAATTTAAGAGCGTGGTAAAATCAATAAATCTTTTCTGATAACCCACCAAAAGTTTCTCAAGATTATCATTAGAAATGTCTTTACTTGTAAGGAGATTTTTAGTCATCTCTTTTTGTGCATTTATTTCTAACATTTTATTTCTGAAATATTCCATTAAAAATCTTTCAGCGGATTTTTTATCACTTTCAATACTTTTAATCATAACCAAATTTGATTGTATTCTGTATTTTCTCCCACCGTCGAATAACTTAAAATTTAGGTTTGCCAATATTACATATTGATTACCAGTACTGGCAGGCTCATGATTTAAAACAAAAGCATTGCCAAATTGCAAATCGGGATACCGACTTCGATTTTCACTTTTTATATCTAATATTTTCTGTTGCTGTTCAAGACCAAAAACATATACTTCGGGAGCATTTTTAAGAAATTCACTTTCTTTCAACTCAGTGGAATCCGTTTCTAAAATTTCTTCAATATTTATTTCAGATAAACCCGATAAAATTTTGAGAGTTTCTTCTGATTTGCCTATTTCAAGTTTATCAGTTTGGATAGAATTCAGTTGATTAAGTTTTTCAATATTCCATCTATTCAAATCAGTTGCAGGGAAAATCCCATTTTCAACACCTTTAGTAACTAAAGAAACATTTTTATTTATCCATTCAAGACTTTCTTCATGAATTTTTAGAACATTCTTATTTTTATAAAAATTAAAATATGCTTCGGTTACTTTGGTAAAGATATTTTTCTTTTCTATATTAGTTAACAGATTATTTATTTGAATTTCATTTTTATTTCTTTCTATATCAATCCCCTTCTTATTAAAGATGTCAAAAGTATTTATTAAATTCAGATCACCAGAGGTATAATTCCACAAATCCACTGTGTGTAAACGAAACAAATCCGTTAAACCGTCAAAGTTAAGAAATCTCTCCCGATTTAAAGCTTTAATGTCATATTCTATTGATTGTCCTCTAAATTTAAATGATTCAATGGAAGGGAAATTGGTAATTGACGCTTTATAAATAGACATTAAGTCATCGCCATAAACTTTATTACAGAAGGATAGGAAGATAACCATTATAAATACTCTTTTTATTTGGAATCTTCTCCTCATTTTGGCCTCAATTAAATTATCTACATCAATGGATATTGTTTTTATTTTAATGAAATATCATATTTAATATAAGATTTTTAAAAAGTAATGTCAAGTATTGACATATCAGGTATTATAACATTCCCCAATGCATTGTTAAAAATATTTCCCACCCATTTTGATTAGTTAGCGATATAGTATTTGATTATAAAATCAATATTAAAAATTAATTCACGGTCTTTGTGTTGAATATTAAAATATAAATTTCAATTTTTCAAGAGATTTTTTAAATTCATAATACCCTCCATAATCGTTAAAAAAATATACAAATTAAAAATGCTTGAAAAAATAAAAATTATATATTAACATAATAAAAACTGAACTATGAAAATAAGTAATTATAGCAAATTTATTCTTAATGTTTTGGTTTGTCAGTTAATGGGGGTTATTGGTTCAACATTCACGCGTTCCTCTGTGCCAACCTGGTATGCCAAAATCCAAAAACCAGAATTTAATCCACCTAATTGGGTTTTTGCACCAGTATGGTTTACCCTTTATTTAATGATGGGGACCTCCTCATATTTAATATGGATTAAGGGAATTGAAAAAAAAAGTGTAAAAATATCTCTGATAATATTTCTATTTCAACTCATTCTAAATGCACTGTGGACGTTTCTCTTCTTTGGACTACATTCTCCATTCTATGCTTTTATAGATATAATCGCGCTTTGGATTGTAATTTTATTAGTAATTGTAAATTTTTACAAACTTTCCAAAACTGCAGGTATTTTACTAATTCCGTATATTCTTTGGGTAAGTTTTGCTGGAGTGTTAAATTATTACATATTTGTGCTCAACCCGTGATGTTTTTGATTTCTACTGTCATTATAAATGGCCGCTTACTTGGAGACGACGGAGTAATCTCCACTTTTAGCAATTTTACAAATATATTTCTAATATCGATTCTTAATTAAAGGATTTATATTATGAATAAGAAAAAACATAACAAAAAATTAACAAGAAGAAATTTCTTAAAAAGAACAAGCATATTAGGAACCACTGTTTTAGTAAATACAGGTAAATATTTTCAGGTTAAAGAAAAAAATTCTACTTCTAAAGAAATTGAAATGAAATATCGAATACTCGGAAAATCTGGATTAAAGGTTTCTGAAATTGGTCTGGGAAGATTAGAGACACAAAGTGAAAATGTTCTGGACTATGCTTTAGATAGAGGAATTAACTATATCGACACCCCTGCTGAATATATACAAGGTGAAGAAAATAGAATGTCAAAATTTAAAAAGAGAAGGAATAAGGTAGTAATTGCCTCAAAGATTATAACTACACATAATTCAACACAGCAAGAAACAAGGAAATTAATTGATAATATATTGAAAAGAATGCAGACTGATTATCTTGATATAATAATAATATATAATGTTGGAACTACTATTGCAAAATATGGTGTAACTAAACATATTGAGCGACTAAAAAATGAAAATGTAATATCCGCGATAAATCAAGCCAAGAAAGAAGGAAAAGTAAGAACATTAGGTGTAAGCAGCCACGGCGGGGATTTTATGGACTATATGAACTATGCTATCGACTCAGGTCACTTTGATATGATTATGTTGAAATACAATTTTATGGCATTTCCAGAGGAAGAAGAATTACTCAAAAAAGCGAAACAAAAAAATGTTGGTTCTATTGCAATAAAAGCAGTAGGAGGAGCATACGACCAGAAAATAAAAGGATATGAAGACTCAAGAACACCTGAATTTCGCAGGGCAGCCATTAAATGGGTTCTCTCAAATCCAAACATTGCCAATCTTGTAATAAGGATGCCCTCATTTGAAGAGGTTGATAACTGTATTAAAGCACTCAATGAAAAATTTGGATATTATGACAGAATTCTTATTAAAAAATATGCCTCATCAGTTAAACCTTATTATTGCAGGTGGTGTAATATATGTACCCAAGCCTGTCCTTATGGTGTATTTATCTCAGACATCCAGAGATATCTAATGTATTTCACAAATTTTGAATACAAAAAAGAAGCGGTTCAAAAATATGCTGATTTACCTTCCCAACAAAAAGCCAATTACTGTCTTGACTGTGATGCTCCTTGCGAAAAAAAATGTCCTAATAATATACCAATAAAAGAAATACTAACCGATGCACATAGAATTCTTTCCATTAAAACTGTATAAACTACTAAATTCATTTTAGGAATTTGAAATAAATCTTTTAATTTCTGAATTTTTAATGAGTTTTCCAAACTTTTTTGATAACAATAATTTATAAATTAAATGTGTGGAGGTTAATATGAGAGAAAAAATAGTCATAATAACAGTGCTATTATTTTTTGTTATTTTTACTAATCTGAGTCATTCTCAGCAGAGCGGAGTTGAAGTAAAGCCAACAAGCAAAGAGGCAACCGGTGATATAGTTATTACTGTTAATGGAAAACCGTTTACCTCATTTATAAGCGAAATAAGAACTCTTAGCATTGGGAAACCGATATTCTGGCCTATTTATAGTGCAAAAGGAACGATAGTAACTCGCGGTTATCCTCTGGTAACTCATATTCCTAACGAACAGGACGACCATCCACATCATACAGGCTTATTTTTTACTTATGGTGTTATGACCGCCGGTGGTTTGCTAATGGATACATGGGGTGGTGGAGCCAGAGGAGACAGAATCAGACCTATAGAAATAAAAGAGTATAAAAGTGGAAAAGAATATGGATTACTCGAAACTGTTTCTTTATGGGAATCTGCGGAACTCGGTCCTGTACTCGAACAAACTCAAAAGAATATTTTCAGATACGATGAAAATTCAAGGATAATTGATTTTGATATAACGTTAAAAGCAATTAAAGTTCCTGTAATTTTTGAAGACACAAAAGAGGGTTCAATTGGAATTCGCGTTCATCATGATATTACTGAAGGAGTTACCAGAAAAACGTTTGTCGATGCTGAAGTAAAAAAAGCAGAATCAAAACTATTAGGCAGTGGGGAATATATTAATGCTGAGGGTTTAAAAACAGAATCAAACGTCTGGGGTAAAAGGTCGAAATGGATGGCTCTGCGCGGTAAGATTGGTGATGAACCCATTGTTATTGCAATTATGTTTAAACCCGATAGTCACAATTCTCCTCCTTTCTGGCATGCAAGAGGGTATGGACTCTTTTGTGCCAATCCATTAGGAGGAAGAGCAGAATATTCTAATGGAAAAGAACCACCATTAATCACTTCTATGAAACCAGGGGATTCCATTAAATTAAATTACAGAGTCCTTATTTATTCCGGTGAATTGACAAAAGAAGATCTCGATAACCAGTATAATCTTTATCTTAAACAGTCCGAAAGTTTTAAGTGAAAATAGATTTTGCAAGTCATTATGCTTATCCCGCACTGCGGGGATAAGTCCCGAAACTTCGGGACGAAGTGATAATCTCTTTTTCAACAGGTGAAATGAAGGAATCTTCCAATCATTATTCAGTTTTACACCACCTGAAGGTTATACTCCCATTAAAAAGGACATATATATACCAAAAGATAAACCCGGTGAGAATGATTTGGTTAATTATCTTCGATTTTTATCATCTTATCATAAAGAAAAACTCTTCCCACCTTCAATTAATAATGCTGCAGAAATATTTAAACATATGAAGGAATTTGACAAAGAGAAACTTAAAAAAGAACCGGAAGAAAAAGAACAAAAAGAAATACAAAAAGCCATACAATCAGGTATGCAGTTTGTTATGCTAATGAAACCAGAAAACGACTGGCACTATGCGGGGAAAGGTGTGAAATTAGGTTCTGCTAACAGACCAATTTTCTGGTGGAAGCCCGATGGAGCAAAAAATTATCGTGTTATTTATGGTGATTTGAAAATAAAAGACATCAATCCAGAAGAACTTAAAAAACCTGAATTTAATCCTCGTTAAATTTAAAAAACAATTGTATTTTTTATAAGACGAAAAGTTGTTAATTATTCATCTTAATATTAAAACAAAAAAGGCATTTTTTAAAAAATGCCTTAAAAGTAGCGGCACAGGGACTCGAACCCCGGACACGTGGATTATGATTCCACTGCTCTACCATCTGAGCTATGCCGCCATTATTGTAAAGCATAAGTCTCATACTTGGTTTCAACTACCCGAACAGTTTTTATTTTTGCTATGTGAGATTTCCTTCCATACACATGGCTAATGAATAAATATAGTTAGAATTAAGGAAAGTATCAAGGTCTTTTTTTCTTATCAGGTTTTAATATTAATCCTCTTCATTCCCAAACAATCCTTTTTCTAATAAAAACACCTTTGCTTTCCGAACAGTCCTCTTAAGCTCTAGAAAAAGTTTCACATTTATAGAAATCCCTTTTTTTGTTGGCACATCAAGTTCTTTTTCATTCTTTTCAAAATTTATTTTTTATTCTTTTTTAATGCTTTCTTCATATCAATATTTAATTCTAAGAATTCCTGTATAATAAAGTTTGTATCAGATTAAAATTTTATTATCCATGATTTACTATTATTTTCCTATTTCCGGCATAATATATTGTTTAAATTTTATAAAAAATCTTTCGAAGCTGTGTTTAAAGTGATTTTTTATTTTGTCAATTCTTGCAAATTTTGTCAAAAAATTCATAATTTAACTGCAATACAAGGAAT
>CAZBIT010000100.1:0-7427 GCA_964491835.1 uncultured bacterium | reverse complement strand
TTTCATCGACTTTTATAAGAAATTAATTTCAGATAAACTTATAATATATAATACATACAACAATGCAAAAAAGGAGGAAGATATATGGGTAAGTGTAAGATAGGAATATTCAGTGTAGGATTTCACCGCTATTGGCCACAGTTTGAAGGTCTTCGTGACAGACTTGAGGAACATAGAGTAACCTTTGAGAATAAAGTAAAATCATTTGGATTAAATATAGAAATAATATCAGGAGGTCTCGTTGATACAGTAGAACGCGGTTGTGAAGTTGGTGACCTCTTTGCAAAAGAACAGGTTGATATGATTTTTTGTGATGTTACAACTTATGTGCAGTCGAGTTTTGTCATTCCTGTACCACAAAGGGCAAAAGCGCCTATGGTATTAATAGGTCTTCAGCCTACGCAGGGTATGGAACCTGCATCTGCTACAACATGGCTTCAGCTTGAGCACGACAATTCCACATCCCTTCCGGAGATTGCATGCGGATGCGAACGCTGTAATATTCCCATAATGGACATTATTTTCGGAATGCTTCACGACGATGAGCGTGCCTGGAAAAAAATCCGTGAATGGGTAGAAGTAGCCATAGTCCTCCATACTCTGAAGAATGCAAGGCTCGGTTTTATGGGGCATGTATTTGAATGGATGATGGATATGCAGTTTGATCCAACAATGGTTACTGGACACTTTGGAAGTCATGTCGAGATGCTGGAGATGGGTGACCTGGACTATCGTGTTCAGAATGTAACTGATAAACAACTGCAGGAAAAAATAAAGGAAGTAAAGGACTTCTTCGATTTCCCACCACCCGGTGCAGATAAAATTGCCGGACCGGTTACAAAAGAACAACTTGAATGGTCCTCGAAAGTTGCAGTCGGACTTGAGCAATTGATAAAGGACTATAATCTGGTGGGACTAACATATTACTACCATGGTAGACATATGGAAAGATATGTTGACCTCGTTCCCGGTATGATTGTCGGAAATTCACTATTGACCAGAAAAGGAGTCCCGGTCGCAGGTGAAGGAGATATGAAAAATTGTGTTGCTATGCTTATTATGAACCGATTTGGCGTGGGAGGTTCATTTGCAGAACTTCACCCTGCCAGTTTCCGTGATGGGTATATACTTATAGGACATGATGGACCACACGATGTGAAAATTGCGGATGGCAAGCCGGTTTTGCGAGGACTAAGCGTATTACACGGCAAATCAGGACAGGGAGCATCAGTTGAATTCAAACTCAAAACAGGCCCCGTTTCAATGCTTGGAATCACACAAACATTCGATGGGAAATTCAGGTTCGTATATGCTGAAGGAGAATCAATACCCGGTCCAATACCGGCAACTGGAAATACAAACACAAGATGTATATTTGCTCCGGATGTTCCAACATTTGTTGAAAATTGGAGCAAGGCGGGCCCAACTCACCATTTTGCTCTGTCAATTGGACACAATCTCCAAAGAATTAAAAAACTTGCAAAAATACTTGGAATAGAATTAGTTGTTGTTTCTGAAGGAAGTCAACTTAAAGATTATAAAACGACGAACATCTGTTAAAATAAAACTAAACTATGCACTATTAATGTAAAAAGGAAATATGCTAAAAATTAAAAATTTTCGATGGTTGATATGCATCCTACTTTTTGTTGCTACGTCTTTGAGTTTTTTAGACCGACAGGTCCTCTCAATTGTTGCACCTGAAATTACAAAAGAATTTCAGATGAGTAATACGACTTATTCAAAGGTTACGACCGCTTTTATTTTTAGTTACGCAATTATGTTTTTCCTTGGTGGACGTATAATCGACTGGATTGGCACTCGTTTAGGAATGATTTTATCAGTAGGGTTTTGGTCACTGGCAAGTGCAGTTCATGGAATAGTTCAAAATCCTTTACAGTTAGGAATTGCCCGTTTCTTTTTGGGAGTTGGAGAAGGTGGATGTTTCCCAGGTGCAACAAAAGGAGCAACAGAATGGTTTCCCCAAAAAGAGAGAGCAACCGCTATCGGTATTGCAATCGGAGGTTCAGCATTAGGAGCAGTCATTGCACCCCCAATGACCGTATGGCTTTTCTCTTGGGTAGGATGGCATGGGGCATTTTTCGCCACAGGTATCCTTGGAGCAATTTGGGTTCTCTTGTGGGTGATATTCTTTTATCAACCAAAACAATCCCCATTCATTACAGAAACAGAATTGGCTTATATCGATAGTGGTCAGACAAAAGAAGAAAAACAGTCACCAAATTTGCAGAATAAAAAGTCAATTGTTCCACTAAAAATACTTCTCCGTGTAAAACAAGTATGGGGGCTGGCTTTCATCAGATTATTTGTTGACTGGGTATTCTATTTCTATATGTTTTGGATTCCAATGTATTTAAGTCAAGAGAGAAACGTTTCTTTAAAACGAATAGGTGAAGAATTAGTTTGGATTCCATTTTTAGCATTAGGGATTTCCAATATTGCGGGCGGTTGGGTCTCAGACCGACTTATAAAATCAGGTGTGTCAGTGAACAAAGCAAGAAAATCAATAATGACTATTGCTGCGATTTTAACTGTATTCTCCACTCTTGCCGCATATGCACCAAACGCCGAAATAGCAGTGGCATTTATGTCACTTTTGATGTTTGCTCACGGTTTCTGGGTCACCAATTACGTTACGATTACCAGTGAAATGTTTGATTCAAATTCCGTTGCAACCGTAATGGGTCTCTGCGGAACGGTGGGAGCAATAGGTGGGATACTTGCTAACCTTATTATTGGATTTGTATCTGACCGTTTCTCATTTCTTCCAGTATGGATTGCTTCCGGCACGATGTATCCCTTAGCATTGCTAATCCTGTTCTTTATAGTCGGACACATAAGACGTATTGAACTTAATTACAAGTAATCAAAGGAACAACTCAAAAATACTAATAAAGGAAAATCAATATGTTAATAAAATATAATAAATCATCAATATTAAATAGTTTATTGTCTAGCAAAACACTTTTTAAAAATATTTTAATATCTTCAATCTTTTTACTTTCAATATTAATTAATTTATACTCAGAGCAACCCACTCGCAAACTGATACGTGTAGTTGTTGATTTAAATATTGGGGAATCCCAAAAAGTTACCTTAATAAATGGCGAGAAAGTAGATATCAAATTAATTGATATTAAAGAAATTCGTGATGATATTCGCTCAGCAATTCGTTCTGTAAATGTAAAGGTTTCTGTAAATGGAAAAGAAATTATGTTAAATTCAGCTAACTATAATCTACCTGTAAAAATTGAAAATGTTCAGATTGACTGCCCAATAACAAAAGGTTATTATAAAAATAGCGATGGTGATGCCTGGAAATTAGAAAGGGATGCTCGACTTCGACTTTGGCCCAAAGATTCACCTTATATTACGCCCGGAACGTTTGCTTATCCTATCAAACAACTCTGGTTTGCTAATGACACCCAAATGAGCAATGAACCTGTCTTCGTTGACTGGGGCGAAGGCACTTCAAGTAAATCAATTTATTATCATGCAGGTCTCGATTTTGGAGGATGCGAAGGTCTAACTGAAATTCTCTCTGCTGTTGACGGTTTAATTATTATCGCAGGGAAAGATAGTATAACAGGTTATGAGAATACACCGGCTCACTCGGCATACGATGAAATATTTATCCTTGATGATAGAGGTTGGATATATGAATATGCTCACCTTTTTAGTATCGACCCATCTGTTAAACCCGGTAAAAAGGTTAAAATGGGCCAAAAAATTGGATTGCTCGGCAAAGAAGGTGGGAGTGGTGGCTGGACCCATTTACACTTCCAAATTCATACCAAATTATCATCAGGAAAATGGGGCACTGAAGAAGGATATGCATATATCTGGGAAGCGTATGTTAACCAATACAAACCTCCTTTGATCGGAGTTGCTCGTCCACACCATCTCGCTTATACAGGACAAACTGTTACAATTAATGGAAGAAAATCTATGAGTTTTTCAGGAAAAATCGTTAAATATGAATGGATTTTTTATAATGGTTCAACTGCTTCAGGTCCCACGCAAGAGAGAACCTATAATCAACCGGGAACATACAGTGAAGTTTTAAAAGTCACTGATTCAAATGGTAATATTGATTATGATTACGTTGTAGTACAAGTGCGTGATAAAATCAATCCCGAAAAAATGCCTCCATCAATACACGCAGTATATCACCCAACTTTTAACATAAAACTAGGAGACCCTGTAATTTTTCAGGTCAGAACTTTTCGTTCTGAAGTTGATAACGAAGTTTGGGATTTTGGTGATGGCACTCCTAAAACAATAGTTAAATCTGTTATGGAAAAAAACAGAATAAAAGGAAAATATGCAGAGACCATCCATAAATTTACGAAACTTGGTAATTATCTTGTCCGAGTAGAACGTTCCAATGAACTTGGATTTAAAGCCATTGCACATTTACATATAGAAGTTGTTTCTCCCAAATAAAAACTTATGGAGGAAAAAATGAAAACTTATATCATCACAATTATTACTTTCATATCTATTTTATTTTGCATCTGCACCAAAAAAAACATTACAGGAGTTGTTCCAATTGAATTACGTTGCGAATATCAGGTAAATCCTTTGGGAATCGATGTAACGAATCCGAGATTATCTTGGATTTTAAAATCAGATATAAGAAACCAAAAACAAACAGCATATCAAGTTTTAGTTGCAAGCACTGAAGAAAATTTAAAAAAAGATAATAGTGATTTATGGGACAGCGGTCAGGTTCCGTCCGAACAATCAATTCACATTGAATACAACGGAAAACCGTTAAATTCACAAATGAGATGCTATTGGAAAGTGCGCGTCTGGGATAAGAATGGAAATGCTTCTGCCTGGAGCAATAATGCTTTTTGGACTATGGGATTGCTTAACGAATCAGATTGGAATGCTAACTGGATAGGTACAGATGATAATAAGAAAATAATTATTTTACGGCATGATTTTAATGTTGAAAAACAGATTGCTCATGCTTATGCTTATATCTGTGGGCTCGGCAACTATGAACTTCTCATTAACGGCAGAAAGGTCGGTGAAAATGTAATTGATCCGGGCTGGACATACTACAGTAAAACCTGCCTATACACTACCTATGATGTTACTGAATATATCACTAAAGGAAAAAACGCATTAGGGATTATGCTTGGGAATGGGATGTATAATGTTATAGGAGGTAGATATACCAAATTTACTGGAACATTCGGTCCCCAAAAAATGATTTTGCAAATGTATATTGAATATACTGACAGTACTTCAAACACTGTTCTCAGTGATAATACATGGAAAATGTATAATAGTCCGATTATATTTACATGCATATATGGCGGTGAGGACTATGACGCACGGCTTGAACAGGAAGGGTGGGACAAACCGAATTTTAATGATTCTTCCTGGGAACCAGTTAAAATTGTAAACGGACCAGGCGGTAAACTTGTTTCCCAAAACGCTCCCCCGGTCAGGATTATGGACGTATTTAAGACAACTAAAATCACCGAACCTGAACCTGGAATCTATGTATATGACCTTGGTCAGAATTGTTCCGGCTGGCCGCAGTTGACCGTCAAGGGACCAGCAGGAGCCACGGTTAAAATGATTCCCGGGGAAGTTCTCGACGAACGTGGATTAGTAAACCAAAAAAATTCCGGTGGTCCCTCACTTTTTCAATATACACTGAAAGGAAAAGGAACAGAAATATGGCACCCTCGTTTTACATACTATGGATTCCGCTATGTTCAAGTTGAAGGTGCAACGAATAAATCTGAGGAAATCTCTAAAGGGAAACCATTTATTCAGAATATTGAAGGTCATTTTATCCATTCTTCCGCAGAGACAATTGGCAATTTTTCATGTTCAAATCAACTATTTAATCGTATCCACTATATTATCGATATGGCAATATTAAGCAATTTGCAGAGTATTCTTACCGATTGTCCTCATAGAGAGAAACTTGGATGGCTGGAAGTATCTCATCTATTGGGTCCAGCCATTATGTATAATTATAACGTGCCACTATTTTATGATAAAATTATAAATGATATGAGTGAAGCCCAACGTCCGAACGGATTTGTTCCCACAACTGCTCCTGACTACAGAGGGATTTCTGGCGTATTTGCTGATTCTCCAGAGTGGGGAAGTGCTTTTGTAATTGCACCATGGTATGTGTATCAGAGATATAATAATAAAAAAGTACTTGAAAAACATTATGAAGGAATGAAAAGATATGTTGAATACCTCGGGAGCAGAGCAAAAGATAATATAGTTTCCTATGGGTTAGGGGACTGGTGCGATTACGGTCCGAAACGGTCTGGCTTTCCTCAGAATACACCCGTACCACTCACCTCAACAGCAATATATTACTATGATATTAATATATTACAAAAGACAGCAGAAGTTCTCGGAAAACCTAAAGAAGCCGAATATTATTACGACCTTGCAGAAAAAGTAAAAAATTCTTTTAATAAAAAATTATTTAACGAAAAAGAGGTTTTTTATGCCACTGGAAGCCAGACCTCAAATGCCGTACCGATTTTTATGGGATTGGCTGACAATTCAAAAATTCCCACATTGTTTGAAAAACTTGTTGATAATATTCGCAGCAATAATAACCATTTAACCTGCGGAGAAATAGGTCTACCGTTTATTATTCAAACTCTTAATAAATACGGACGTCCTGATGTAGTTTACGATATAGCAAGCAGAAGAGACGTTCCGAGTTATGGTTACCAAGTTGAATATGGTGCAACTACTCTAACTGAAGCATGGAACCCAAACGAAGGTATGTCTCATAACCATTGTATGTTAGGCCATATTGAAGAATGGTTTTATAACGGACTTGCAGGTATAAATCCTGATTCAAATGGAGTAGGTTTCAAAAAAATTATCATCAAACCGCAAATCGTTGGAGATATATCCTGGGTTAATGGTAGCTACAAATCTGTTTATGGTTTAATCACAAGCGAATGGAACTTGAAAAATGATGAATTAAACCTAAAAGTTACAATTCCTGTAAATACATCTGCGACTATATATGTTCCTGCAAAAGACCCTGATAATGTTAAAGAAAGTAATAAACCCGCAGAAAAATCGGAAGGCGTAAAGTTCATAAGTATAGAAGACAACTTTGCTGTTTATCAAGTAGGTTCGGGTATATATTTATTTTCTTCAAAAGTTTACAGTCCAATAAAATAATTCACTAATAACAGGTTAAAATTTAAAACATTAACCCATAAAAAACCTAAAAATAAAAGAACTCAATAAATATTAATTGATTAACCACTTGTATTATTTAATGTAACAAAACTTTGGTAAATTTATTAAATTTGGTTTAAATCAAAGTTAGAGAGTTTTGTCATGCTGTCCCGAGTATTCGGGATCAGCATCTAAATTAATAATAAATAATA
>CAZBIT010000099.1:4586-7433 GCA_964491835.1 uncultured bacterium | reverse complement strand
TTATAAAATTTTTCCTAAGACTTTGAATAATATTTTATATGATGGCTTATCAATATAAGTTTATATAACATTTACCTTGCCAATTCTTGCCATAAATGATACGAAATCGTTGCAATGGTGGGAATAGTGGGAATGTAAAACGTTTTTATAAATTCAGCAGCCATACGCAGTTAAGTTGATTTTTAAAGAGTTACAAAGTTATTTAAAAAGTTAGAGCATCTGTCCTACAAGCAGGGAGTCGGAGGTTCGAGTCCTCTACTGCCCACTGATAAAATATAAATAAAAGCAAGATATTAAGTAGCTCGATGGTTTTATGCCGTTGGGCTATTTTTTTAACATTTTGTGCCACATTTTGCCATAAAATGCCAATTTTGGGTGCCTCCTGACGTGCCTCGAAAATAGTCCGTATGTCTGTCAGGCGGATGTCAGTAAATTTTGCATTAAGTACAATTGAAGAAATCACAAAAGTGCCGAAGCAGAAAAAGAATTATTAATTATTGAATGAAAATAGCGGAATACAAATTGATGCATTAAAGAAATATTTTGGAGGGGGCAGGATTAATGCTATAAAGATACATAGTAAATGGTTTTCGACTACAGAAAGCTTATAGAAATTTGCAAAGTCGCCGATAAATATTATTATGAGAAATTGGATGATAATTTATTAAATAAAATTATATTGACAATTAATATAATTATATATATTTTTAAATTAAATAAAAAGATTTAAATTTTATAGTTTTAAGAAACTTTTTTATATTATATGTGTTTTTAATTAAGAATTATAAGTTAAATATTTAAGTTGAAAAATTTAAAATGGAAAAAATAAATAATTCAATCAGCATAGTCGCTTTGGGTAATTTTAATCCTGCAATTTTGACACCAAAATTTTTTAAAGAGTATTGCGATTTTTCTTGTGATTTAAAAGATATAAAAAGCCGAACGACTCCAGTGGCTTCAAGTTTGGTATATAAGAATATTGAATTATCCGTTGAGTTAGGTAGATACCAAATTGTCGAAAGGAATATTCGCAATGAGACAAAAGCAAATTTATTGAAATATTTTTTAAGTTATTTTAAAATATTAAGATATACACCAATGTTTAAAGTCGGAGTTAATTTTAACTCTAAAATAATCGGAGTTAATCAAAATATTTTAAAGTTTTTAAATGAAACTGAAAAGTTAAGAAAAGTTTTAAATGGAGAATATTTAATTTATACAAAGAAAGTTAAAATAAGCAAATCTGATTTTAGGGAAATTTTGTGGGATTTAAATTATGATTCAAAAGAAGGTTTTCAAGTCACAATATCGTTGAAGCTTAACAATAGTGATTTGGATATAAATCATAATTTCGAGTTTTCCAATATCGAAAACTATAGAATTATATACAAAATAAATAGAAAATATCAAAGCCTAGCAAGAAAGAATAGGAATTTTATAAACCATTTAATGAAAGGAGTGTAAGTTGGTTAATCCAAACAATTTAATATTAGTCAATAGTTTGGTAATAAATGATACAAAATCCTTTGATGTTTGTATTGATAATGATGTTGATGTTGAAAGTGAAGAAAAAGAATGCAAAGATATATATGGTAACATCTATTGGTACTTAGATTACATAAAAAAACGGAAGTTGATTCAGAAACAACTAACTGATTCGGGTCATTTTTATTTTGGAAGTTCAACTGGTTACGTTTCAGCAGGTAAACCAAATACAATTGATGTAAATCTAACTCAATCACAACAAACACTTAATATAGAAGAGAGAAATATATTTGAAATAGAAAAGGCCATTCAAGATGTGATGAAAATGTACTATGAAACTAGAGAATTAAATAAGAATCAGATTTTTTATGAAGTGATTGAAAAAGCAATATATAATGAATGGTTCGAATTTGCACAGTCATTATTTCCCGAAATGAGGGATATGACAAAAGAGGAACAGGAAATATGGAATAAGTTAGATGATGATATATCTGAAATTGTAGAAATTTAGATTTGGTATGGAAATACAATTAGAAAATTTAATTAGGGAACTATTTCCGTCTATAACAGAAGCAACTAAAGAGCAAATAAAAGAAGCTATTAAGCAGTTCGATATTAAACCTAAACTTCTTTATCAATTTCTCGATAATGATATCATATATCAAGGGGATATTATAAAAGAAATGCAGTTCGTTACTTTAGTGGACGATAAAAAATATTCAAAGAAAACTCTGAAAGGTATGTTAATTTCTAATACTTGCGATTATGTTAATAAAGAAAATGTATTAGTTGCCCCAATATACTCCTTCAATTATATTAAGGAACGTTATGGAAATGAATCCTTTATTGAGTCTTTAAGAAAAAATTTAGTATATGATAAATTTTATCTACCAAACTATAAGAGCATCGATGATTTTGTCGTTGATTTTAGCAAGTTAAATTCTGTAAGAACAAAATATTTATTGGAAAGTATAAAAAAAAATAATATTACCAGACTTTTGTCTTTATCACAATATGGATTTTATCTCTTTCTTACTAAATTAACAGTATATTTGATGAGAAGAGAAGAACCTAAATCAATTAGACAAGAGCCTTCTTTAATATAGTAAAAATATATTTTTTCTCTGATATTCTATGTAATAGCTTTCCAATTCTTGCTATTTTGATTTTAAATCGTATTTTTCATTATGTTTATGGGACTCTAAAAATACAGGTAAATGCAGCGGCCATATACTATTAAACTTTATTTTTAAAGAGTCATAATATTGGAATAATTAATGAATTACGCCTATTAAGCGTATATTATGGAATTTAATAATTCTTACAGAAACTTCTAAAACAATTTCATCTGCTTAAAATAAG
>CAZBIT010000099.1:0-4486 GCA_964491835.1 uncultured bacterium | reverse complement strand
GAATTTAATAATTCTTACAGAAACTTCTAAAACAATTTCATCTGCTTAAAATAAGTCTTCTCGCCTTTCTTATCTTCTTCTTTCCTCTCAGCTTTTAACCTCTCTTTATATACCTTTTCCTGATCATCCCAGATTTCACTTTTTAATTCATCAAATAGAGACATTTTATAATCATCGATGTTTTCATATTCTTGTAAAAAATCAGGAATTTCTTTCTTGCCTCCCCACTCCAATGATTTTCTTGTGAGACCAATATTACCCTCAAAAAAATCCTAAAATTAATTAATTTGTTTGATAAATTAATTCATTATAAACTATATTAAATTCATTTGCATCTTGCAGAATGATGTGTTAAATTCAAAATGAATATTCTCTTTTAGAATATTGATATGGAGAATATCGGATAAATGATAAAATTATAAAATACCTACCTTCAAAAGTTAAGTTTTAAAACTATATAGTAATTTTCAGTTAATTTGAATCAAAAAGCGAGGTAACATACAATGCGTATACTTGTATTTCCAGATATCACTATTATTATTTTATACATAATATTAGTTACAGGTTATGGCTTATGGAAAGCAAAGAAAGTAAAAGATAGTGAGGACTATCTTGTAGCCGGAAGATCGCTTGGTTTATTCGTTCTCGTTGGAACTTTAGTAATGACGGAATTTAACACAGCTGCTATGATTGGTTATTCTTCCTATGCGTATTTAGGAGGAACATTTGCTTCACTAATGGCTCTTATGTTTTTATTTGGATTGGGCCCTTATACTCTGGTCGTTGCAAAAAGATGGAAAAGATTGAATACAGTATCAATTTCAGAAATGTTTGAACAAAGATATGATAAAAGGTTTCGCATATTTGCGAGTCTAATGATTATTTCTACATTGGCTTTGTTCTGCACAGCTTATCTTAAGGCAGCATCTTTAGTCTTCTCTATGGCTTTGAATTTAGATTTAGTCTGGACAGTCATCCTAATTTCAGTTATTGTGCTTATATTCACATTAGCTGGAGGTTTGGTTTCTGTTTCTTGGACGAATTTGTTCTCTTTTGTCATAACAATTTTTGCTGTACCAATATTATTCTTTATATCAAAATACAAAGCCGATTCTTTAGGAGGATTGGCAACGGCATTTAATCGAGAATTTTTATCATTTAATATTTTCGGTATGTGGAATAATCCTGTTTTATCTTTTGAATTTATTTTCACATTATATGCTCTTCTATTTTTAATATATATGCAGTCACCTTGGTATGCACAGATTATGTTTGCTACGAAAAATGAAAAAACGGCTTACAGAGGGATGTTTATTGCAACTATAATTGTTGTCTTAATTTATTGGTTTTCAATAGAAACTGCTGCATTTGTGAAGGTTGGATTTCCCAACCTTGATGACCCCCAGATGGCAATCCCAGTAGCAATTACATACTGGATGCCCATTGGCATTAAGGGATTAACATTAGCTTTAATATTTGCGGTGTGTCAGACCACAATGGCAACAATTTGGAATAATAATGCATCGATAATTACTCAGGATATTTATAGAGGATTAATCAATCCCTCAGCATCGGATAAGAAAGTACTGTTTATTTCAAGAATTCTTACCCTTTTTATAGCTCTTTTTACAATAATCGTTTCCATAACAGTAATAGATGTTGTTATTCAGGTAATGTTTTTTGCAAATATATTTATGGTTTCTCTATTTTTCCCAGCAATTGGCGGATTCCTTTGGTGGAAAGCAGGTAAAAAGGCTTCTTGGATTGCAACTATTTTAGGAATAATATCAGGATGGGCTATCTTTTTTTCAAAAAAGTATTTTAATGATGGTCTTCCCCAATGGTTTCAAAATCACGATTGGTTATTTATTTACTGTTGTGTTGCAGCACCTATTGTCATTATAATTGGAATTTTGATATCACTGAATGAAAAAACCGACGAAAACTTTATTAAAAAAAAGATATTGTTCTTTGAAAAAGTTGGTGCTCCATGGTTTGGTAAAAAGGAATTTTTGAAATATAAAGATGACCTTAAAATAGAAAATTAAATTTGATATTCGTCCTTTATATATGTCGATTTTGTCTTTAAAGTATTTTGTAAAATATATTTTATTAAACAGAGTTTATTTTATAAAAATAAAATAGGAGTAAAAAATGCCAAGGAAAAAACAATCATCGGACTTCCGATATAGTACAGGTGAGGCTACAATCCCCTGGGCAGCTATTGGAGAGAATATTAATACACAAGATATTGAAAGTATTATAAAGTTCTTAATTAAACCAAAAAAAGAATATAAAAAGAAGTATGAAGAAAAATTTGATAACTTAAGAAATGCTTTGAACGAAATGTGGATTGATGGGGAACCTGCTGCAAAACTTTCACTTGGTGATAATGTGAAACATCTTGAATCTTTATGCAAAAAGTTTCTTAAGGTAAAGCATGCATGTTTTATAACGAATGCTACAGCAGGATTTGAAATTAGTTTTAAATTTGCAGATTTGAGACCGGGTGATGAAGTGATAGCACCTCCCATTACTTTTATAGCAACAATTGCTTATCCTTTGTCGATTGGAGCAAAAGTTGTTTTTTCCGACGTTGATCCTAACACTCTCAATATAGACCCTGAAGATGTAAAAAGAAAAATAACATATAAAACAAAAGTAATTATTCCTGTCCATATTGGCGGATATCCTGCCGATATGGACCCGATAATGAATATTGCAAAAAAACAAGGTATAACAGTTATAGAAGACGCAGCCCATGCTTTTGGAGGTATGTATAAAGGAAGGATGACTGGTACTATCGGTCATTTTGGTGCTTACAGTTTTCATGAGGTAAAAAATTTAAATTCTTTTGGCGAAGGTGGACTTATAGTAACAAATCTCGATGTTGGAACTGATTTTCCCAAATGCCGGTTTCTGGGTCTGGACTTCACAAGAACCATCCCAAACTGGCTTTATGAGGTAACTCCCATTCGTAACCTCAAAGGTGGATGGTTTCCTGCTGGAAATCATTCTTCAACTGAAATTCAGGCTGTTATACTGATATCCCAGTTAAAAAGGATAAAGAATATTATTGGAGAAAGACGTAGAGCATTCAAATATCTGAGAAAAAGATTTTCTGAAGATAGTGCTATATATTTACCTCCTGATGATACTAAAGATACTAAAGGAACTCATCATTTATTTCTATTAAGAATTAATCCAGAGAAAGCCGGTGGTACAATTCAGGATTTGAAGAAACTTCTGACAAAAAGGAGAATTACTCAAATACCACACTTTGGCCCTTTGTATCATTTTGATGTATGTAAAAAGTTTGGATACAATAAGGATGAAATTGCTGAGCAATGCCCAAATACGGAGCAGGTTTTTAACAAAGAATTTACACATCTGCCTATTTATAAGTTTTCAGAAGAAAAACTAAAATATCTTGCTGATAATGTATTGGAATCTATAAAAGAAATGAGAGGATAATAGTATGGCATATAAGGGAGTACTGAAAGACATACAGAAATGCGTGGATTTAAAAAAACCCGATAATCTTCCGATGTTTGCTTGCAGTGAAGAATTTGATGTAAGAATGGCAGGAATGGTTTATGAGGATTATTGTCAGAATGCAGATAAAATATTCGAATGTCAAAAATTTGTTATCGAAAAGTATGGTTACGATTGGGCTTGGCTTCAGATTGATGATTGTATAGAATTTGAAATACTCGGGGTTGGCTGTAAGGGAGAAGGAAATATTCTCAGAGCAACCTGTAACTATTTACCTCATTCTTTTGAAAAAATGAAAAAGTTAAAGATTCCCAATTTCCATAAAGAAGGTAGAGCACCTGTGTTATTAAAGGCAATAAGGATGTGTAAAGATTACTTTAAAGATACAGTCTGTGTTACCGGAAGAACTGCCGCGCCTTTTTCATCGGTAACACTTTTATTCGGAATTAACGAGACTATGATGATGATTAATGAAAATACTAATCTTCTTCGCGAGGCACTTGAGTTTTTTACAGAGTTGCAGATAAAATTTGGTGTTGCCCAGATTAAAGAAGGTGCAGACGCTATATGGTTTGGCGACTGTTGTGCCGCATCATGTATGATTTCTCCTAAACATTACAAAGAATTTGCTTTCCCATATGCAAAAAAAGTGGCTGAAGCATATCAAAAAAATGGCGGGTGGACTTTCTACCACGCAAGCGAATCTAATCCTGCCTATATTGAAATGATGGCAGATTTGGGTGTTTCAGTTCTCAGCGTCGGCGAAAATGCTGATATTGCTAAAGCAAAACAAATAGTTAAAAATAAAGTATGTCTCACCGGCAACATTGACCCTATAAAAGTGTTATTGTTCAAATCTCCAGAAGAAGTTGCAAAAGAAGCAGAAAGAATCTTGAACATCACTGCAGGCGAAGGAGGATATATTTTCGATTCTGGAGAAATGATACCGAGAGATACCCCAGAAGAAAATATGATTGCAATGATTAATGCC